>JAQUTO010000081.1 GCA_028694305.1 Bacilli bacterium | reverse complement strand
CACCAATTAGAATGTCTACATGATGAGCATAATAATCCAGTCTATGATTCTGTTATCGTTATTACAGATAGAAAAGTTGTTGATGGTCAATTGCAAGATGCAGTCTTATTGGTGCCACATGAACCAGGGACAGTTGAAGTAATGGATGATGATTGCAGTAGTGAAGATTTAGCACATGCACTCAATAGTAAATCTCGCATTATAGTGTCTACAATTCAAAAATTCAGTTTTATTCTTGATAAAGTATCTCCTATGAGTGACAAAAAATTTGCGATTATAATTGATGAATGTCATTCAAGCACAAAAGGTGCATACATGAGTAATGTAGGAAAGGCATTATCACAAGAAGCAGTAGTTGAAGAAGAATATGAAAGTGCAGAAGATGAAATTAATGCAGCTATTGAGGCTGACATTAATAGAAGTCATAAACATGATAACATCACTTTGATAGGTTATAGTGCTACGCCAAGTAAGAAAACCATAGAATTGTTTGGAACAAAATGCAAAGATGAAAATGGTGAAGTAATGAGTAAACCCTTCACTTGTTATTCAATGCAACAAGCAATTGAAGAAGGATTTATTCTTGATGTATTAAAAAATTATACAACCTATAAAACGTATTTTAAAACAAATAAGAAAGTTGCAGATAATCCAGCGTATAAGAAAAAGCAAATTCAAAAAGCTGTTCTTAAGTATGCCAATCTTAGACCAGAAAATATTGAGCAGAAAGTGGAAATCATACTAGAACATTTCATTGATAAGGTTGAACATCAATTAAATCATACAGCAAAAGCAATGGTAGTCACAGATAGTAGAGAAGCTGCTGTGAGATATAAACTAGCATTTGACAAGTTGTTAACAGATAAGAATATTGATGGAATAAAAACCTTAGTTGCCTTTACAGCTGGTGTAAGATTAAGAGAAGATGAATCAGTAGAATATACAGAATCTAAAATGAATAAGTTTCCTGAGTCACAAACTAAGAGTGTATTTAACACCGCAGAATATAGAATTCTTTTGGTTGCCAATAAGTTTCAGACAGGGTACGATCAACCATTATTAGTAGCAATGTATGTTGATAAACAATTAAAAGGTGCCGCTGCAGTTCAGACACTTGGTAGACTTAATAGAACTTATCCAGGTAAAGAAGAAGTTTTTGTACTTGATTTTAGAAACGAATATCAAGATATTATAGATGCTTTCGCACCGTACTATACAGAGACTGAACTTGTCGGTGAGACTGATCCAAATAGACTATATGAATTAGAAAGATTTATTGATGATTTTAACTTAATTGATGAGACAAAGATTGATGAATTTGTTGCAATATCAATTAAGGATAAGCGTACTGTTTCCGATGTAAGTAAATGGAATCATATATTAGGAACCGCAAAAACTAAGTTTGACGCTGTTGCAGAAGAAGAAAACAAATATAAACTTAGAAAAGATATAATAAAACTCGTTGAAGGATACTCTTGGATATTACAAGTAACAGATTTTGATGATCCAGATTTACATAAGAAAGTTATATTCTATAAATACTTTGCAAAATATTTGAGAACTGGAGATAGCGAGAGGATTGATGCCTCTAAATTGGTTGAGTTTACAAAGTTTAAGCAAAAGAAGACTAGAGATGGTTCAGAAGGTAGTGAAGGAATTAATCCAAAAACAAAACAAACAATAGGGCAGTTCACTAAGGCACAAGCAAAAGAAGAAGATGAAATAGTAACAATCATTGATTTTATCAAATATCTAAATGAAACTTATGGCGCTGGATTGGATCCTAAGACATATACACCAGTTATTCAACTGCTAATAAACATTTTACTATCTGATCCAGATGTCATCATAAAAGCAAAGAATAATACCGAACAAGATTTGCAGCTTTTTATTAATAAAGCACTAGAAGATGTTCTTGTAGATGGACAAGATATCAATCAAGATTTTAGTGATAAAATTTTAGAGAATGTAGATATGAAGAGTAAATTAGCCGAACTATTAACTGCGATTGTTCATCAGGAAGTTAATAAAGATAAATAGAGGTACCTTACTTTGATAACTTTGAAGACGGAATTTATTAAATATCTACAAGAAAATTATCTTGGAAAAATCACAGAAGATATTAACAGTAAGCTTCTTGAAATTAGAGAAGATGGAATTTTATTGCGTTCTGAAATTATTGATTTGATTGCACTTGACTCGGATTATGATGAATTCATTTTCAAAATTAAAATACAATGTGAAGTTCTTAAGACTGATGGAAGTTTTGCTTCTTGTATGTTTGTTAGCGAGTATTCGTGTATCTTGGATAATGGTATAAAGAACTTTAAATTAATTGAAGTTATTGAAAGCAAGTCTAATAAATTTACATACAAAGAAGTACTTACAGATTGCTTTATACCTTATAACAAAAAGGAAGACTATGAGAAACTAGCAATACGATTTTTAAAGTATTATTTTCAATCAAACTTTAAAGAGTATCCATTAGATGTTATTACACTCATTGATAAAGTAGGATTAAAAATACATTTATCTACTAATGTAAATGATTCTTTAGGAAAAACAATTTTTACTGATTGTGATATACAATTAGTTAAAGATGGACCTCATATACACGTAAAAAAAGGATCTATTGTATTAAACATTAAGAACTTTTTATTAACTGGGAACAACAAATTATTTAGAACAACCGCTGTACACGAATGTTTGCACTGGCATTATCATAGAAAAGCGTTTGAAATAATAATGCTTTTAAATAGTCAATATAAATATGTTGATTCAACTGATTATAAGCAAGATGATGAAGACCCAATTAAATCAGCTTTAGCGTGGATGGAAATACAAGCATACTCAATTACAAAGGCGTGTATGATGCTTGAAGAAAATGTACGTAAACAAGTTGGTAATGCATTTAAAGAAATAAACTTCATGCAAGTACAAGGTATGGATAAAATTGATTACTACTACTCGATAGTTTCTGCAGTTTCTGATACATTTGAAACAACGTTGAGTGATACAATCAAACGACTTAGCCATTTAGGATTTACTGAGGTAGATAATTTAAGAAACGAATTCTATGATTCATTTGCCAATAGTGTAATACATAATGAAAGATTGAATGATAATCAAACTAGAAGAATTAACAAGCAAATATTCAACTTCATGCTTGAAAATAGCCCAAAGTTAAAGTTGGCTATTCAAAGTGGACTATATGTTTATGCAGACGGGTTCGTTGTCATAAAATCACCAAAATATTTAATTAGAATTGGTGATAACTACATGCTGAACACATATGCACGAAACCACATAGAAGAATGTTCATTAATATTTAATGTAAGGAAAGATTACAAAACAAGATTTGATCTAACTAACGTTTTACAATTTATAACCGCAAATAGTGGAGTTAGTAATTCCACTATCATAGTTGGGGATGTTGAATCATATGTTATTGCTCCTTTTATGCTCCAATCGATTTTAGATCAGAGCGAGCCAATTAGAAGTCAAATACTTAAAAACGCATATATATATGAAGATAATTTAACTTTTAGTGATTATTTCAAACATTTAATTGAGAAGTATGGATTTACATCTGTCAAAGATCTTATGGAAGCAACTCATTGTAGTAGATCAGTTATTGAAAACTATCGTGATTTTGATGATGCTGCATATAGTATTGAAAAGGTTTTATCTATATGTGCAGGCATGAAACTTTTACCTCCAGAGTCAAAACACTTGATAAAGAAATGTGGGTTAATTGATTTGAGATCAAATAGCAAGAGAACTAAAATCTACAAATATTTGATTGAAGAATGTTGGAATGAAGGAATAGAAAAATGGAACAAAGTACTAAAAGATAATAAGATTCCAGCTTTATATTAAGTAAAATCATGCGTTTTTGAAAAAACATTTTTAATTCGAAAATCTTTAAAAAATATATAAATATACTCTTAGACCTAGCATATTGCTGGGTCTTTTTTTTATCATTCGTTTCTCAAAAAGCACAAAATTTACATGTAAAAAATAACGTGTATATTAGAGGTAGATGACAGGTTAGCTCCCTTGATTCAGGCGAAATCTGCCCATACAGAAGTAGCTAGCTG
The DNA here is from genome assembly GCA_028694305.1 of Bacilli bacterium. Lineage (GTDB taxonomy): Bacteria > Bacillota_I > Bacilli_A > RFN20 > UBA1709 > JAQUTO01. The sequence goes on along the minus strand of JAQUTO010000081.1, from coordinate 67 downwards.
TATGGGATTACACAACAGATCAACCGACATAATTTAACAACGCAGAACCTGACGATTGTGTAAGGAA
>JAQUTO010000080.1 GCA_028694305.1 Bacilli bacterium | reverse complement strand
TATGTAAGTCTTGAGGTGAGTCTATGGATAAAATACGAACTGTTAATGATGTATTACTTTATTTTGTATTGAAGCATGAGGGCGATTGGGGCAAAATCTATGATAGTATTTGGAAAAAAGAAGATATCCCCGAAGGAGAATTAGAAAAGATTAGGGAACAAGTAACTTGTGACTTTGTCACAATAGTTGATCCAAATTACCCTGATTATTTCAAACACTTGCATTATCCTCCTTATATTTTGTTCTACAAAGGTAATTTTGCATTAATGAGTAAACCCCACAGAATTGCGGTAATTGGGTCTAGAAGATGCAGTAGTTATGGAACTCATATGTGCCAAGATATGGTTACCGGATTAGTGGCTGCAGATTATGTCATTATTAGTGGCTTAGCTAAAGGAATTGATGCTATTGCCCATAATGTGGCCTTAGAAAACAAGGGCCAAACCATTGCGGTAATAGGGAGTGGTTTTAACCATTTTTACCCCCAAGAAAATATAGATATATATAATAAGATAATAAATAATGGTGGGTTAGTTGTTTCAGAATACCCAGAAAATACTAGTCCCAAACCAGATAACTTCCCAGCCCGGAATAGGTTAATTGCGGCGATTGAAGATGTTGGAACCTTAGTCATTGAGGCTCGCAGGCGGAGTGGGACCTTAATCACAGTTGGAGAAACACTAAGACTTGGACAAGATGTTTATTGCGTTCCAGAAAGAGCAGATGTGGAATCAAGTTGTAATCTTTTGATTCAGGAGGGGGCTCATCTTGCCTTAACGGCTTTGGATATCACCGGTCATGAAAAAAATCATATATTATACTAATATATTTTGATTTTGGGTTTGACAAAAGCAAATTGACCTCATTATTATGGTAAGGTGAAACAGGAGGATGACTAATGAAACTTGTTATTGTTGAATCGCCAACTAAAGTTAAAACTATCTCAAAGTACTTAGGCAAAGATTTCAAAGTTATGGCCTCCAAAGGACATTTCAGAGACTTAGCCAATACCGGATATCATAATCTGGGAATTGATATTGAAAATAATTTCAAGCCTGATTATGAAATTCAAAGTAATAAAAAATATATCGTCAGTAAATTAAAAGAAGTTGCTCGTAATAGTGATGAAGTTTATCTTGCTACCGACCCTGATAGGGAAGGAGAAGCAATTTCTTGGCATATTACCCAAGTCTTAGATTTGGATATTAAGACGACACCAAGACTAGAGTTTAATGAAATTACACCATTTGGGATTTCGAATGCTATGAAAGCCCCAAGAGTTTTGGATATGAACTTAGTTAAATCTCAAGAAACTCGTAGAATGATTGATCGAATCATGGGCTATGAGCTTTCTAACTTACTTCAAAAGAAACTTCATTCTCAATCTGGTGGCAGAGTTCAATCTGCTGTTTTGAAGATTGTTTGTGATCGGGAAGAAGAGATTAAAGCCTTTATTCCTGAAGACTATTATGAAATTTATGCTGAAGTTCAAGATGGGAAATTATCCCATAAAGTTAAATTAAGCGAGTATCAAGGTAAAAAAGTAACATTAGCTTCTGAACAAGAGGCCGATGATTTGATTGCTAAACTAAATAGTTCCTTGTTAGTTAAGGAAATTGAAGAGGAAGAGAAGGATTACTATGCCGCTCCGCCATTTACAACCTCTTCCTTACAACAAGAAGCCTTCAATATCTTGCATTTAAGCACAAAAACAACCATGAAAATAGCCCAAACCCTCTATGAAGGTGTGGAAACAGGTCATGGAGTTCAAGGTGCGATCACTTACATGAGAACTGATTCATATCGGTTATCACCAATCTTTATCAATGCGGCTAAAAAGGAAATTGAAACCTTTTTTGGCCCTGAATATGTCGGTAAAGCTTATGCTCAAAAGAGCAAAGCCAATGTCCAAGATGCCCATGAAGGTATTCGACCAACGAGTGCCTCTTTATATCCAAAGGAAGCCGAAAAACACTTTGGCGATAAGCATCAAGTTGATCTATATCGTTTGATTTATAATCGCGCGGTAGCATCAATGATGAAACCAAGACATCAAATTAATACTAAAGTTGCTTTAACTAGTGGAGACTATGTTTTCAGTCTCGAAGATAGTAAAGTGACTTTCTTAGGCTGGCAAAAACTCTATAATCCTAGAAATATAGAATCGAAGAACTTTGAGTATAACTTTAAAAAAGGTGATGAACTACAAATTATTAACATCACTAAGAAAAAGGAAACTACCAAACCTCTATCACGTTTTAGTGAAGCCCAACTGGTTAGGACAATGGAAGAATTAGGCATTGGCAGACCTTCTACTTATGCCCAAACTATTGAAACTCTTAAAACTCGTCATTATTGTGATGAAAAACGGGGAGTTTTATATCCAACAGATCAAGGTATGATAACAGCTAAACGTTTGTCGCAGTATTTTGCAACATTAGTTGATGCTCAATACACTGCTTCTTTAGAAACACAATTGGATAAAGTGGCAGAAGGCAATGAAGCTGAACTCAGTCTATTACGTGATTTCACAGATGAGTTCTACAATTTATTAAAATATGCCGATGAAACAATGGATGCTGAACCAACTAAGGTTTTGGATGAAGTTTGTCCAGAATGTGGCCATCCTTTAGTGATGAGATATAGTAAAAAAGGCTCATTTATTGGCTGTTCTAACTATCCACAATGCCATTACATTAAACGGGAAGAAGAAAAACCTGTTGCAGGAGAAGGAGAACTTTGCCCTAAATGTAAAAAAGGTCATCTAGTTAAAAAGCGGAGTTCATATGGTTTATTCCTTGGTTGTGACCAATACCCAGAATGCCATTATGTCCAAAGCATAAAGAAACGTTATAAAAAGTTTTTCGTTAGTAAAAAGAAGACTACAACCTCTCAGTAAGCAAGAGGTTTTCTTTTTCTAATGAAATGTTAATAAGAATTTCGTATAATAATTAGTGAGGTGATACCATGAAACGAGCCTTAGTCTTTTCTGGTGGTGGAGCGAGAGGTGCCTATGAACTAGGCGTCTGGAAAGCCCTAGATTCCATGAAAATCAAAGTTGATATTGTAACCGGTGCTTCTATCGGTGCTTTAAATGGCGCTCTTTATATCACAGATTCTTATGCACTCGCCGAGAAATTATGGTTACATTTAACCCCTAATCAAGTTATTAAAACTGATGAGACAGACCCAAAAGTGGTTTATGCCAAGTTTGTTAAAGAAACAATTACAGGTGGAGCAGATACTTCACCTTTAGAAGCCTTACTAACGAAAGCGGTTGATGAGAAGAAGGCCAGAGAATCCAAGATAATCTTTGGGATTTCTACTTGTGAATTTCCTTCTTTAAAACCTTTGCAATTGACGCTAGATCAAATACCAAATGGTAAATTAATTGATTATTTAATGGCTTCAGCAGCTGCTTATCCTACCTTGAAACCGAAAGAAATCGATGATAAAAAGTATATTGATGGGGGATATCACGATAATCTTCCAATCAATTACGCTATTCAACTAGGGGCTGATGAAGTTGTTGCAGTTAACCTCCAAGCAGTTGGAATATACCGTAAAACTAAAAATAAAAATGTGATAGTAGATACCATTATACCATCTAGAGATTTAGGTAGTTTCTTGATGTTTGATAAAGATTTAGTTAAAAGAAACTCGCAAATCGGATTTCAAGATACTTATAAATTCTATGGCGAATATGAAGGTTTTATCTATACCTTCGCTAAGGGTGAAATAACTGAACATGGGGCAGAACTAGCCTTTGAACTAAGACAATTAACGACCAAAATCTTCCAAAGTAAACAAAATCGTTTCATTAGTTTTGCGCAACTTTATTCTTCTAAACGTTTATTTAAAGATGTGGAAAATACCCACCGGGTTGTTTATGATCATAGCACCATTAACTTGATGCGAGGCTTAGATGTAGCAGGTAATGTTTTTGAGATGGATGATTTAAAGATTTATTCCTTAGCTAGTTTCAAAAAAGAACTATTAAGTCGTGTCACAAAAACGATGACTAAATATCCTGAATTCCAAAAAGATATTCGTTCTATCTCCAGTAAAGTTCATGATGTTTCCAATGTTTCTAATCAAGTCTTGACTTGCAATATCTTGCAAAGTTTAATTGCTTATCTCGATAAATCCAAAGCCGGATTTGAGGTTTACACCCTCTTTATGTTATATCC
>JAQUTO010000079.1 GCA_028694305.1 Bacilli bacterium | reverse complement strand
TCAGTAAAGAGATTTGCCATAGTACCTTCATTATCTCCGAAAGCTACTAAAGCAAATAGAACCAAAACAAGCGCAAAAATACTAGTTGTATTCCACTTCCAATATAAACGCTGTTTTTTGACAATGAAATAGATGCCAAATCCCAGCATAATTGCCATGATGCCAAGATAAGTAGCGCCAAATAGATAGACAAATATATAAGAGAAAACTAAACCGACAAAACCACTGCGGTCAAAAACCGCGATTAACGCAAAAAGAATCAGTAAGATACCGATCAAGACATATTGTAATCGTTTATCGCTTAATGTTTCTTTGGATAATCTAAATGGTCTTTTTGGAGTCTCTTGCATTTCTATATCACCTTTTTCAATTATAATGCAAAATCAGGCATTTAGATAGTAATTTTTATCTTTGTTAATATTAATAATATTAAACTGTGACAATTATCGGCAAAACCATTGGATCTTTACCAGTTGCACGATGGACATAACGTACAACTTGCTCCCGAATTCTTACTTTAGCATCCTCAGTAGTAATTTTGCCACTATTTAGTTCAGCCATAATGGCTTCTTGGAAAGTTTGATTTAGTTTATCTAAGAAAGATTCGGCATCTTTTAAGAAGATTAGTCCTCTCATTTGAATATCAGGACCTGCTACAATTACTTTCTTTTTTGGATCAACAGTAATCCCTAAAATTAAAACTCCATTATCAGACAATTTTTGACGATCAGTAATAACTTGGGATCCGATATCAGCAATACCTAGTCCATCAATTAAGACATCTCCAACTGGAACAGTTTCTTGATTGCCACGATACATTCCATCTTCAAAGGAAACAACCATCCCATTATCACAAACAAAAGTATTTTTATGATTGAAACCTTGTTGCATCCCTACCACGATTTGGGCATTAGCAATTAAATTACGATATTCGCCCTTAACTGGCATATAAAAACGCGGTTGTAACGTTGAAACCATCATTTTAATGTCTTCACTATGGGCATGCATTGAATACATTTCTTTTTTAGAAATGTTTCTGACTTTAGCTCCCGTTTTATATAAAGCATCAATTGAACCTGCTGCTACTCCTTCAATTCCCGGAACAGCTGGCGCCGCAATAATGTATAAATCACTTTCTCGAACTGTAAAATTATCACTCGCTTCACCCTCAGCAATTAATTGGAGAGTTCTAAAGACATGTTCACCAATTCCAGAAACAATAATAACTAAATTCTCATTTCCGGGACGGCTAATCTCATTTTTCTCAACAATTAAAGAAGGTGGAATTTGTAAAAATCCGAGTCTAGAAACTTCATGTAAGACATTTCTTAATTCCTCGTCATAAATACAAATATGACGGTTATATTTCATCGCCAAATCGATTATTTCGCGAATTCCAAACAAGGTTTGGCTATAGAAAGCCGTAATTATTCTGCCTTTATGTTCCTCAAAATCTTTTTCCACTAAGTAAGTGAGTTTATGATGAGGTGAAGTATGACCAATTTGATCACAAGCCACCGATTCAGTTAATAAACATAAAACTTTTTGCTCTCTTAAAGTTGAAAGCATAACTAAATCTGTTCTAAATTGTGGTAATGCGCCATAATCAACAATAAAATCACTAGTATAAACTACTAACCCATCTCCAGTATCGATTCCAAAACCATATGAACCACTGACTGAGTGAGTTGTTGAAAAGAAATAGACATCATGCCCTTCAATTCTAATCTTTGTATTCGGTTCAACCGTTTTAAAGACATAATTTGGTTTCATATTATAGCGTTTTGCTGAAGCTTTAATTAACACCTCGGTAATTGCACTACAATAAATAGGAGCCGGAACTTCTTTATACACATAAGGTAAAGCACCCATGATATCTTCATGACCATGGCTGATTAAATAGCCCTTTACTCTTTGTTTATTTTTAATTAGATATGAGATGTCAGGAATAATCATATCGATACCTGGCATTGAACTTTCTGGATACTTCATACCCGCTTCCATGACAAAAATATCATTGTTAATTTCAACACAATACATATTTTTACCATTTTCATCTAAGCCACCCAAGGCAAAGATTTTAACTTTATTTGACATATTATAAGACCTCCAAACGACATTATTAGTATTATACAAAATTCTGATATTTTTCTCAATACTTTTACACTGATAAAGAAAAAAGAGTGCTATGCACTCTTCTTATCTTCTTTCTTTTCTTCCTTCTTTTGAGGACGAGGTAATAGTTCCTTACGAGAAACGTTAACCTTCCCTTTTTCATCAATACCAGTAACCATAACTTTGACCTTGTCACCGAGTTTGAATAAATCTTTTGGATTCTCAACTCTTTCCCAAGCAAGTTTTGATACATGGCATAAGCCATCGCAACCAGGGAACAATTCAACAAAGATACCATAAGCCTCAATTCTGACAACTTTACCTTCGTAAATCTCGCCGACTTTGGCGACCTTAGTTAAACTTTCAATAATAGCTGCCGCTTTATTAATAGGTTCATATTCTTGATGGTAAATAACGACGTGTCCATCATCAGTAATATCAATCTTAACATTATCGCACTTAGCAATAATATCATTAATGACTTTGCCACTAGGGCCGATAACATCCCGAATTTTATCTGTTGGGATATCTAATTGCTTAATCTTAAGTGCATACTTACCAACCTCTTTACTTGGTTCTGGAATACAAGCTTCAATCACATCAAGAATTTGCATTCTGGCTTTATGAGCTTGTTGTAAAGCAATACCTAAGATTTCTTGATTAACACCATCAATCTTAATATCCATTTGAAGTGCAGTTACACCTTCCCGTGTTCCAGCAACTTTGAAGTCCATATCACCTAAGTGATCTTCTAGACCTTGAATATCAGTTAAGATTGTATAAGGGCAACCTTCATCAATTGGGCCACTTGTAATTAAACCCATCGCAATACCACCGACTGGGGCTTTAATAGGAACACCCGCTGCCATAAGTGCCATACAAGAGGCACAAATAGAAGCTTGGCTACTTGAACCGTTGGATTCAACAACTTCAGCCACACAACGAATGGTGTATGGGAATTCTTTTTCATCAGGTAAGACTTGGAGTAAGGCTCTTTCGCCTAAAGCACCATGTCCGATTTCTCTTCTGCCTGGATTTCCCATTCTCCCAGTTTCACCAACTGAATAAGGAGGGAAATTATAATGATGCATGAAACGTCTGGATGTTTCATCAGTCACATTCTCAATAATTTGTGAATCACTTAGAGGGCCTAAAGTACAAATAGAAAGAACTTGAGTTTGGCCTCTAGTAAACATGGCTGAGCCATGGACTCTTGGTAACAAATCAATTTGGGCATTTAATGGTCGAATCTCATCAAGAGCTCTACCATCAGGCCGAATCTTATCGACGCTAATTAAACGTCTTACTTCATTCCGAACAATATCCTCCAAGATAGCTTTAACATCTTTTAAGGTTTGTTGCTTAATTTCTTCACTTTCATATTCACCATCAGCATAGGACTCAAGCACTTCAGCATCAATAGCTTCAGTCGTTCTTTGATTCTCAAGTTTATCCTTAATTCTAACGGCTTTAATTAGACGTTCCTTTACTCCCGCTTCCACTTCTTCTCTTAAAGATTGTGGAATCTCGTGAATTGGAACTTCCCGTTTTTCTTTACCAACTTTAGCAATGATTTCTTCTTCAAAAGCAATCAACTCTTTAATCGCCTCATGACCATAAACAATGGCCTCAAGCATTTCTTCTTCTTTCACAATCTTGGCACCAGCTTCAACCATGTTAATGGCCTTTTTAGTACCAGCAACTGTTAAATTAATATCGGATTCAGCCATTTCAGCTACGCTTGGGTTAATGATTAATTTACCATTAACTCTCCCGACTTTAACTCCCGCAATTGGTCCATTGAATGGAATATCAGAAATGCAAAGTGCCAAAGAAGCACCAAACATTGCTGTCATTTCAGGACTTAAATCTGGGTTATCAGATAGCAAAGTTGAAACTACTTGAACCTCATTTCTAAAACCTTCTGCAAATAATGGTCGAATTGGTCGATCAATTAAGCGTGATGTCAATGTGGCATGTTCGCTTGGACGACCCTCCCGACGTAAGAAACCTCCTGGAATCTTGCCGATAGCATAAAGTTTCTCTTCAAATGACACTGTTAATGGAAAGAAATCAGAATCTTTCACTT
>JAQUTO010000078.1 GCA_028694305.1 Bacilli bacterium | reverse complement strand
TTTGATAGTAAAATCAAAAAAGCTAATTCTAGTGCCAAGATTGCTTATGAATTAGAACAACTAGGATTTAGCAATGTCCCAGAGGCCATCTTAACTAAATATCAAGCAATAGAAGGCGAATATTCCTTAATCTTTGCTAAAAAGTATTTAAAACTCAATAGTAAGAAGACAAAACAACAGCAAAAACTGGCTTTATATCGCCAACTTTTAGCGCGTGGTTATGATAATTCGCTAATTGAGACTATTTTTAGAACACTTAATCTCGGTGAAATAAGTGTATAATAAAATAAAAGGAGGTGAAAATAATGATTAAAGATTTAGTAGCACAACAAAAAATTGATGAGATCTTTCTGGTGAGTAATGCCGCTAGAGGAGTTACCAATATTGGAGTTCCATACTTTAGTTTAACTTTACAAGATTCGACTGGGCAATTAACCGCTCGTAAATGGGAAGTTAAGCCTGGTGATGATGATATCTTCGTAGTTGGTAACTTTGTTAAAATTACTGGCGAAGTTGTCAATTATCGGAATACTTTACAAATCAAAGTTACGGATGGCAGTATCATCGATGAAAGAGATGTTGATGTTTCTGATTATATTATCTCGGCACCAATCAAAAGAGAAAAACTCCAACAATACTTATTAGGTGCTGTTGCTGATATCAAACAACCTGACATTCATAAGGTAATTGAAGCTTTAGTAAAAGGTAATTTGGTTTCATTCTCCATTTATCCGGCCGCTAGTAAAAACCATCATGAATATGCTTCTGGTTTATTACACCATACTGTTGGTATGCTAAAAGCAGGTAAAGCCTTGTGTGAAGTTTATCCAACCTTAAATGCTGATTTATTAGCAGCGGGGATTATTCTTCATGATATGGGTAAAATCTTTGAATTAAGTGGTCCAGTTATCCCAAAATATACTACTGAGGGTAGATTGGTCGGTCATATCTCAATTATGAATGGCAAACTTAAAGAGAAGTGTGATGAATTAAAAATTGATGAAGAAGTAAGTGTTTTATTACAACATATGTTACTTTCTAGTCATGGTCAACCAGAATTTGGTTCACCTGTCGTACCAGAAGTTAAAGAAGCAGAAGTCTTATCCTTGATTGATAATCTAGATGCTCGCATTAATATGATCGATAAAGCAATCTCGAGTATTAATGAAGGGGAGTTTACTCCACGCATTGCATCGTTAGAAGGTCGCTGTTTCTACAAACCTAAATTAAAATAAAAAAGGGCAAGGCCCTTTTTTTATGCTGCAGAACTACTTGAAGTCTTAATTATTCCCCACCAATTGTTAGCGGCACAGTATTGATAGAGGAAATATGTTCCTACAAAGGTTCCAATTCCTAAGATTCCGATTACGACAATTCGTAAGAAAGTAGAATTTAGTCTTTTACTTAAATAAGAAGCTAAGATAACCACTGGAATTCCCGGTATAATACCGAAGATTTTAGCCCAAACAAATGATAAGAGAGGAATAAAGAGGGCAAACTTTAAATACATTGGTGTCGGAACAAATAAATTCAAAGGTTTACCATCAATATTAACCATTGGATTATCCATTAACTCATTAATGATTTCCAATTTTCTTTTTTTATCAGTAGCTTTATCGTAGAATTGATAGACACCATCACTTATTTTAGTGGCTTCAATCTCATCAACCTTGACATCAAAAATACCCTTAAAGGCATTGGTTCTAAATGAAAATTCTTTGCCGTTCTCATTATCCGGCCATCTGAATGAATATTTCATGATAGTCCTCCTTAAATAATACGCACCTTAAAATATAGCATATCTACCTAGTTTTAGCAAACAAAAAATGGTAGAATATGGCTGGAAAAGGAGCTGAAACTATGGAATTAATTGTTACACCATTTACAATTGAAGATTTTAGCCCACTAAGTGCTGCTGATGCTTACTTAATTGGTAATGATAATTATGGGGTTAGGTTAGCGGCTTCTTTTAACTTAGATGGGTTTGAAGCCTGTGTTAGTAAAGCTCATAACTTAGGGAAAAGACTATACGTAAATGTTAATAAAGTTTTTACCCAAAGTGAAATCCAAAGTGTCACTCCGTTTTTAGAGTATTTAAAGGAGATAGAAGTAGATGGTATCTTCTTCTCTGATTTTGGCGTCTATACCATTGCTAAACGTATTGGAATTGCTAATCTACTTATTTATAATAGCGAGACCCAACTAGTGAATCCTTTAGATGTTGAGTTTATGAACTCATTAGGATTACAAGGACAACTTATTTCTAAGGATGTAACCTTAAAAGATATCCAAGCCATTGATCCAAAACAAGGGAACATAGGTATGACAATATATGGCTATTATCACTTGTTCTATTCTAAGCGCAAACTAGTCAGTGCTTACTTTGAAAAATACTTACGTGATCCTACTCCTTATCTTAATGATTATCATTTGACAATCAGAGAGTTAGAAAGAAAAGAAAATTTAGGGATTATTGAGGACAATAATGGCACCAATATCTTGAGTGGAGAAATCCTAAATGGTGTCGATTATATTGCTGACTTTATTGGGCGAGGTTACTCTATGTTTCTTATTGATGGTATATTTGAAAATTGTACCTATCTTCAGACACTTTTAGCAATTTTTAGAAGTGCAATAAATGGCGAAAAAAACTGCTTGGATAAACTCGAAAAACTTTATCCTGATCATCATTATGGAACGGGATTTTATAAGCGGAAACTTACCATCAAAGATAAGGAGGAAATGCCCCATGTATAAACCGGAATTATTAGCACCGGCAGGTGACCTAGAAAAACTCAAAGTCGCTATTATCTATGGTGCTGATGCTGTCTTTATTGGTGGCAAGAAATACTCCTTAAGAGCTAAGGCCAATAACTTTGAAATTAAAGATATTGAAGAGGCTGTTATCTTTGCCCACGAACATAAAGCTAAAGTCCATATCACAGTTAATATTTATCCTCATCAAGAAGATTTAGAACCGAATGAAATAGATTCATATTTAAAGGAATTAGATCAAGCTGGTGTCGATGCAATTATTGTTTCATCACCTTATATTATTAGACGAGCCAAAGAACTTAAGTGTAAGTTTGCAGTTCATGTCTCCACCCAACAATCATGTGCCAATGTTGAAGCCATTAATTTCTGGCAAGAACAAGGTGTGGATAGGGTAGTTTTAGCCCGGGAATTAACCTTATTAGAACTTCAAGATTTGACCTTTAAAACCAAAATGCCACTTGAAGTCTTTATTCATGGTGGGCTTTGTAGTTCATTCTCAGGTCGTTGTTCCTTATCTAATTATCTAACTTTAAGAGATGCTAATCGGGGTGGCTGTGCTCATTCTTGCCGCTGGTTCTATGAACTGAAAGAAAACGGGCAACCCTTAAGTAATAATGAAGAAGAGTTTAGACTTGGTTCTAAAGATTTATGTTCGATTGAACTCATTCCATCCTTATTGGACTTACAAATTGCTAGTTTCAAAATTGAGGGTAGAATGAAATCACTCAACTATATTGCTTGTGTTGTGCAAGCATATCGCTCTTTAATTGATGACTATTTGAGGGATAAAAAGCACTTTAATCGTTATGACTTTTCAAAATACTTAAAAATGGTGGCAAGAGCCGAAAACCGTGAGACAACTTTGGCTTGGTTAGCAAATAAGACTGATTCAAGTTCAATTTTATACAATAAGGATGGTGAACAACCTCTCCAAGACTTCTTGGGAATTATCCATGAATATGATGCCAAAACTGGTTTAGTAGCCTTTGAAGAACGCAATCACTTTGAAGTGGGGGATGAAGTAAGTATCATCCAGCCTCATAGTGCAGAACAGACCTTTGTAATTAGTGAAATCTATAATGAAAAAATGGAACCATTAAGCGTAGCTAATGTTCCATTACAAAAGATTTATTTAAAAGTACCATTTACAGTGGCAGATTATTCAATTATTCGTTTAGTCAATAAAGTATAAAAAAAGGGTTTCAGCGAAACCCTTTGTTTTTATTTAGTTAATTTGTCTTTGATTTGCTCATAAGCAGCTTCTGGTACATATTCCTTAAAATCAGCGTGAATTAAGGCTAATTCTTTAATAGATGAACTAGAAATATATAAACTTCCAGCATCTGGGAAAAGGATAATTGTTTCAATATTACGGTTCATATGATGGTTAAAATGATATTGGCTGATTTCATTTTCAAAATCAACGGTATTTCTAACACCCCGAATAATGGC
>JAQUTO010000003.1 GCA_028694305.1 Bacilli bacterium | reverse complement strand
GCTGTAGATGCCATTCCAATTAAAAGAATCTCTTTTGATATTGAGACAAGTAGTCCATTTGTAATTAGATTGGCCAAAACAGATGTTACATATTATTACCAGACTATTGTTCTAAAAGACAATTCTCCTGAATCCAATTATGTCTCATATTCATTTGATGCCAATCAAAAAACAGTTACATTTGATATTCCAACAACTATAGATAAAGATGGTGCCATTACCTATAAGACCTTCTATAGCTTTAATATTGTAACAGATGATAACTCTGACTTTACTATCTCCAATTTAAAAATAACCATTCCTTTAAATGCTGGCGATTTTTATAGACAAGGTAGATATAATGATAGACAATTAGTATCCTAAGGTTAATAAAAAGGACAAGACGTTTAAATATCATTTTGTCCTTTTTTTGTATGCTAATTTGGCATATTCTGTCTATGTGGCTATTGTTATGAATCTAACTAGCCTTCTCATCTTTGTAGTTTCCATTTTTATCAAAGGTTTGATGTAACTTCACTTCAACAGGAATTATGGTTAAAAGCATTACAACTAGTTGGGCCAAAACCGTAATTGAACCGACCCAGCCTGTAGTGTCAATATCTTGGTTAAGGAAGAAGAGCATTGGAACTACTGAAAGAGGTAAAAGGATATATCCTACCAACCTCCAGATTTTACCAATCGTTTTATGGGCGAATTCCCAGGTATTTTGATTCTTCATCGACATATTTGTTCGATACCCAAAAAAAACATTGATGTTCTTAGGAGCTTTCTTCAAAAAATAACTTCCAAAACAAACCATTGTTATTGGCACTAATAAACACATACAAAGCATGAATATCCAAAAGCCCATAATTGTTCCCCTTTCAATAATTGTATCATACTTATTTTGTTTTTTTTCATCACAAAACAAATCTTTATTCCTTTTATTACAAATCCCTAAGTCCAAAAATTGCAAATATCTAAAGTCAATTATTGCAAATATCTAAATCGGTTGTATAATATAATTATAAAAGGAGAGACTATTATCATGATAAAGTATCTACCCAGATTAATAGATAGTTCGATTGAAGATATACTACAAGATTTCACTGCAGTCCAAATCCGTGGCCCTAAATGGTGCGGCAAGACATCAACCTGCGAACATTTTGCAAAAAGCGAGATAAAGTTTAACACCAAAAAACAGAAAGAAGAATTTGAACAAATCTACTCGACAGATCCTTCATTGTTTTTAAAAGGAGATAAACCACGTCTAATTGATGAATGGCAATTGTATCCACTTGTTTGGGATGAGATTAAAAACTATTCCGATGAAACACATCTTAAAAATCAATTCTTATTGACCGGATCATATTCTCCAAAAAATGGCATTACTAATCACACCGGTTCAATGCGAATCGTGATATTAGATATGACAACGATGTCTCTTTTCGAAAGCGGAAACTCAACTGGAGAGGTTTCATTGAAGCAGTTGTTTACAGATCCGTTATTGAAAGTGAGTCTTACCTCCACAACAACCCGAGAAGAGATATCTGAACTTATCGTTCGCGGGGGTTGGCCAGAAGGCATTGTTAATCCACCACGCAATAGCAATATATATGGAAAACATGTTTTACGAAGCATTTGCGATACCGATATTCAAGAAGCAAGTGGTAAAGATTTAAATCCCCAAACTACATTAGCATTGCTCCACTCCATCTCTCGTGGAATTTCACAAAGTATTGATAATAGAACACTGATAGCCGATGTAAATGCATCCGGTCATCCAATGAGTGAACAAACTTTTTATGAATACTATAATGCTCTTATGCGACTATTTGTGGTAAAAGAAATACCAGCATGGTGCCCGATGATTAGAAGCAAAACATCTATTAGATCATTACCAAAAAAAGGCTTGTTTGATCCTTCTATAGCGTGTGCCTCATTAGAAATAAATGAGAAAGGCTTAGATAAGGATTATAAAACAAGAGGATTCCTTTTTGAATGTTTAGTAGGCCGTGACCTAGCAATTTATGCCAATACCTTTGATGGACATCTTTCTTATTATCGGGATCGATTGGGATTAGAATGCGACTATGTTATACATCTAAATAACGAAGATTATTGCTTAATTGAATGTAAATGCGGCGATAAGTACATTGAAGAGGGAGCGCAAAACCTTAATAAATTTGATACGCTAATCAACAAATACAACATCGAAAACCCAAATAAACAAATGTCTTTACCAAAATTCAAGTTAATAATTACTGATGGTCAATATGGATATCGAAGAAAAGATGGGATTATTGTTATACCTATTACTGCTTTACGAAACTAATCCACTTCTTTTTTATCTTCTAACTGTTCAATTTGAGAATCATGAATCTTTTGGAACTTATCTTTCATTAGTCTGGCCCGATTATCTAAGGAGATTTGAGCATTGCTAACTGCTGAAATATTTTTAGATATCTTATCCCAATCATCACTCCACTTGTTGAAATCTTTACTTAATCCTTGAATTTGATTAGTAATAAAGTCTAAGTTTTGGGCGCGTTCATAATTAATCTTGAGCATTGCCATAGTTGCTAACATCGCTTGTAAGGTAGCAGGAGAAGTGACAATAACTCCCTTACTTTGGGCTTCTTCAATCAAATCATGCATATGCACATGTAAATACGCAAACACACCATCACTTGGGATAAACATAAAAGCTTGAGGTGCTGTTTTATTCGGAATTATGTATTTACTTTTAATATCATTAACATGTTTCATAAAGGCTTTATTAAAGTTCTTTTTGGCTTCTTCAAGACTTGGATCATCATCTTTACCATCAATGACGTCTAGGTAGTCTTTATAAGGAAACTTAGAATCAATACAAAGCATATTATATGGTGGTGGTAAAAAGACCACTGCATCGGCTCTGACATTATCACCCTTGATAGAGTATTGTTCTTCATATAAACCATGTGTCTCACCGAAAACATTCTTGAGAATCATCGATAATTGGAATTCACCAAATTGACCCCGTTGTTGGTTATTCTCTAAGACACTTTTCAAAGAAATAACATCGCCAGATAAGGCTTCAATATTCTTTTGAGCTTCATCAATTTTGGCTAAACGTTCTGTCACACTTCTAACTGTTTCAGAAGTGGTTTTAAATCCACCTTCTAAACGTTCATCAACCCGCTTATTAAGTAACCCTATTTGGGTATTAAGTTGCTCATTTAGATTTTTAAATTTATTATCAATACCTTCATTAATTGATTGTTGGAAACGCTCCAACTTAACATTGCTATTTTCATTAGCAGTACTTACTTGATTAAGAGCCTTAATAGTCGCCTCTTGCATGGAATTATTAATGGTACTAGAGATATCTTTATTGACTTGATCCAGTTTGGCTTTCATCTCACCGACTGCCATCAAATCATCTGGGGTCCCATTCCCCTTATTTTTCTTCAATAAAAGGACAATTAAAATAATCAAGACAATTAAAATAAAGCCTAATACTACAAATAAAACTGTAATTAATGTATCGGACATAATACATCCTCCTTTATGTCGACTATATGTGAAAAAATCTAGCCACAATTCTTTTAACCGATCGCTTAGTTATAGGCCAATAATATCAATTGGACAGTTATAAACTTCATCATTAATTGGAAAAACTTTATCAGAGGAATCAATCACCAATCCAATATTAACTTTCTTTTTGAATTTCTTTAATACGGTAAATTTCATAGTAGGGCTCACAGGGTTAATTCCTTTTTTTATTTCGATTGGGTAGATTGAGTCAAAACCATCAATAATTAGATCAACTTCATACTGATCTTTGTCTCTATAATAATAAATACTCTCAACAGATTTATATGAATTGTAATAGGACTTTAAAATTTCAGAAATAACATATGTTTCGTAAAAAGCCCCAGCAAATGTACTTCTTTCTAGTATTTCAGCCGTTGGAAATCCACAAAGATACGAACATAGGCCTGTATCCATAAAATAGAGTTTACTAGCCTTAATAACTCTATCTGAGACACGTGAACAATAAGGCTGAATCATTTTTATTATTCCAGATGTTTCAAGAACTGATAGCCAGCCTCTAACTGTTCTGGCATCAATTCCTACACTTCTAGATATTTCGGAATAATCAACTTGACACCCAGTACGTAAAGCAACATACTTCATAAAATTCATAAATGTGGTCTCTTTATCCACACCTATTATTTTCTTAACATCCTTTTCGATATATGTAGAAATATATGATTTGAAGAACATATCTCTGTCGGGTTTTAAAGCAATGTACTCTGGCATCCCACCCAAAAATATACATTCAAAAATAGCTTTTCTAGAACGATAATCATCTAGCAACTTTGATTTATTTTTTAAGACATCTACAGTTGGATTGAAGGCATTACAACTCTTTCTTCCTTGGATTTCGTTATATGATAAGGAAGCCAAATTGAAAACACAAGTCCTTCCTTCCAATGACTCTGTAACAGCTTGCTGTAATTCATATTGATTCGAGCCAGATAAAATATATAATAATTCCGGCTTTTGCTTATTATTCATCCATTCTAATTTCTTCTTATCTATTTCAATTTTGATGTACTCTAATAACTTAGGTGCTTTTTGAATTTCATCTATAATAAGTGGATAAGAGTAATACTTTATGAATCCTTTTGGATCTCTTAAAGCATAGTCTCTTAATTCTAAATCATCTAATGTAATTGCTTGAATATTCGAAAATAACTTTGTCAGTAATGTAGATTTACCCACCTGCCTGGATCCATACACAGTTATTGAAGCAAATTGTTTGGAAGCTTCTAGTAGTTTATCTTCTATATCTCTTTTTATATAACTCATTCATCAATCACCTACCACCGTTAGTATATTTCAAATATATAATTTTATCAACCAAAATCGCACTGCGATGCTGTTTTGGTCGAAACTATATTGTTTTGGCAAAGAAAAAAGCTTGATATAAATATATCAAGCCTCGACTTTTTATCATGGTGGAGATGGCGAGAGTCGAACTCGCGTCCAAAGATTGTCCCATCTAGCCCACTACAGTTTAGCTTATCTTATTAATTCGGAGTAAGTTCAAGATAAACGGAATTACCTAACTCCTATCCCCTAGGTTTTCATCCTTTATTTAGTGGAGTCATAAAAGCCTAGCCCACCTTTATGATACTCGTTTCCAAGCGATAGACAGACTCGGAAGGAGCAACGCTTTCTCTCGCTTAAGCGAGAACAATTAATGTGCTAATTAAGCAAAAGCGTAGTTTAATTCAGATTTGCCATTTAATTGGCTTTTGGTTATTACGTAACCACTCGACTGCATTCTAGATCTTACAAACCCCTGTCGAAACCATGACATCCCCACATGAGCGTATGATAATCATACTCAAAAAGAAAATAAAAAGCAAGTTAATAGATTTCTTTACTTGCTTTTCTAATTTCTTTATTAATACTCTTCTTTTTCATATCGTCCCGCTTATCATAAAGTTTCTTGCCTTTAGCGACTGCTATTTCGAGTTTTGCTCTTCCCTTCGATAAATATACCTTGGTTGGTATTAAGGTTAACCCTTCTTCTTTAATCTTGGCTTGTAACTTAGTTATTTCCTTCTTATGGAGCAAAAGCTTACGTTCCCTTAATGGTTCATGATTAAATAAGTTGCCTTTGTCATAGACTGCAATATTCATATTGAGAATATAAGCTTCTCCATCTTTGATGGTGACGTAGGCATCTTTAATTGAGCAAGAATTCTTTCTTAAGGACTTAATCTCTGTTCCTTTAAGTTCAATCCCCGCCTCATATCTCTCCATTAAGAAATAATCAAAACTCGCTTTTCGATTATCTGCAATTACCTTGTCCATCTTAACCAATCTTTCTATATAAGATACCTGGAATAGACATTAAAATCTTTGCTACTCCCATAGTATCCCCTTGCAAAAATTCTTTTTTAACAATTAACATCTTTTTATCTTTGAGAATTAAATAGATGACTTCTTCGCCATCATAAGCAGCCTTGATTTCATCGTAATTAACTCTTTTATAGTTATTTTTATCTTGCGCCCCTTCAATTCTAATCTCTAACCAATTTGGCATAAAGGCGTAAAGTAAAGGTGTCTTAAATGTTTCTTCATTCTTCTTATAACTACTTTTTGCAGTAGCCATAAAGATAATAAAGTAAATAAAATAGGCTGCGACCAAGATGATGAATGGTAATAAAGTATTAAGTGTTAATGTTTCACCCTTAGATGAATAATACCAAATCATGACACCAGTATAAACTATACCTAAAATACCTAAAATTAAGATAAAGTAAAAACTCTTCCTTTTTCTTAAATTGAAAAAGAAGAAATCACGATATGTTGGAAAATCAATTACAGTTTTTAAGATAGGTGTCATAGTTACTCCTTATTCATAGTAAAGTTTATCTTCTTGCTCTTCTTTTTTTGGCTCATCTACAGACATCTTCTCACCCTTCAAGGCCTGATAATAAACGACGAATGTTGCATACATATATGGTGCAAGATAAATGAGAATTAATCCACAAGTGACAGGCACTAATAAACTCCAAAGGATGAAGGATATTTGTAAGACAAATAACTCAAATTTATGACCTTTCATCATTCTTTCTGACTCTTTGATAGCATCAATTACTTTCATATCAGGGTTATCTAATAAAATATAGTAAGTTTGAGAATAAGCATAACCCTTAATAATTCCTGGAACAACCAATAATAATGACCAGAGGAAAACAAAGATATCAACTAGAAGTGTAGCAACAAATATCTTCCAATAGTATTTTCTAGTAAAACCCGAGAACAAATAAGAATACTTCTTATCGTTCTTATTCTTATACAAATACATATTAGCATTAATTAAGCCTACTTTTAATTGAGCAGTGATAAAGAAATCTATGAAATACATGATACCGACTGTCAGATAGTCACTGGCTTGTAATAGAATCGTCGGACTTGGACTATCAATCTGAGTCAAAGCACTAACTCCAGCTGAACTGGAGGTTACTACTTGTTGAGCAGGAAAAATAGCCATCGCAATCCACCGGCAAGCGGAAGAAACAGCAATAATGATAATAATACAAACAAATAAATAACCAATGTTACCTTGAATCATTTGTTTTGCTCGACTTTTAATCTCTGATCTTGTTGGCATAATCTCACCCCACTTAATAATTATAACACACTTACTTCTTTAATTGCGAATAGGCCACGGCTATCTTAGCCCCGACAATAGCATTATTAACAACTAATGCTATATTAGCTTCTAAGCTTTCACCATGGGTTTTTTCTTTGACATAAGATAGTAAAAATGGTGTTGCTTCTTTACCCTTAATCTTCTTGGAATTCATCTCTAAAATACCGGCTTGAATGACTTTTTCAATCTCAGCATTATCCATGGAATACTTCTCTGGAATTGGATTGGCTAGTAAAATAGAACCAGTTAACCCTAAATCCCATTTGGCTTGCATAACAGCAGCCACTTCTTTTGGTGTATCAACTTCATAATCAACTGCATACTTACTACTTCTAGAATAGAAGCATGGTAATTTATTGACTTGATAACCTAACACTGGAACACCCATTGTTTCTAAGTATTCTAAAGTAAGTGGAATATCTAGAATGGCTTTAGGACCAGCACAAACAACTAGGATAGAAGTATGAGCCAACTCTTGTAAATCAGCAGAAATATCCATCGTTTCAGTTGCGCCTCTATGAACTCCACCAATGCCACCAGTAACAAAGGTCTTGATACCAGCCTTACTAGCAATAATGATGGAAGCCGCCACTGTAGTTGCACCCCATAATTTTTTAGAAACGACTAAAGGTAAGTCACGCCGACTAACCTTAACTACTCCTTTACGTTTTCCAAACTCTTCTATTTCAGAATGAGATAAACCGACAATGATTTCACCATCAATAATTCCAATTGTAGCCGGAATTGCGCCGTTTTTGCGTATTGTCTCTTCCACTAAATTAGCAGTTTCAACATTCTTTGGATATGGCATACCATGGGAAATAATCGTTGATTCCAAAGCGACTACTGGTTTACCTTCCATTAAGGCTTTTGCAACTTCTTGATTAATTTTCATTGTGTTTATTCTCCCTCATTATTCTTTTCACTTGTTTAACGCTAATATCAGCCACAGTATGTTCGCACTCAATTGTAAGTTGAGCCATAATAGATGCAAACTCAATTGTATCCTTTAAACTCTTACCTAAACTCTCTTGCCGAATAATACCGGCCATCATAGCATCACCAGCCCCAGTCACATTTTTAACTTGAACCGGTTTACTTAAGCCGTGATATACTTCTGCTTTACTATAGCCATAAACGCCTCTAGGTCCCCTTGATATATATAGATGTTTAACCCCTTGTTTTAGAAACCAGGTACCTATTTCTTTTAAGGTCTTCTTCCCACTTAAGGTTTGCGCCTCAAGTAAGTTTGGTTTTATCGCATAAACATTTTTTAGTAACCCTTTAAGTTTCTTAATCTTAAATGTTGAAACAGGATCAATAAAAACTTTGGCCTTAGAATGCTTCAAGATATAAGCGATTGTGTCTTTACGTAAATTAGTATCGAGAAAAACCAAATCCGCTTCTCCAATTCGATTCACAATTGGAGCGACAATTTCAGGAGTAAATTCCTCAAATATTTTCATATCATTAACTGCGATTGACATATCTTTATTTTGGCCTTGAATTGAAACATACATCGATGGCTTTTGGTTAGTAATAATATAAGTTTTACTAACATCAATTTTGTGTTGCTTGCAGTCTTCGATAAACTGTTTGGAGAAAGGGTCATCACTAACTACGGTTATATAGGAAACCTCTTCCCCTAAGTTAGCTAAATTTAGAGCTACGTTATGCGCTACCCCACCAAAAGAGATGGCAATATCACCAGGGTTAGAATCATGCTCTTTAACTTGATGAGCAATTCTCGCATTAACATCAATCGTTGAGCCCCCAAAAACATATATTGTCATACTTACTCACCTGCTATTAAATCTAGATCACTTTGTAAAGTAATCTTGATATTTTTAATCTCACCTGGAATATGATAAGCTTTGATCTTTAGATATGTTTCGCCAATACTTGCATCATCAACAAACTCAGCAAGTTTTCCTTCCTTATCGCAACGATTAAAGGCTTCTAAAATAAAACTAGTCTTAAAGCCTTGTGGTGTTTGAATAACTTCATCCCCCACAATCCGACCATTCAAAGATAGTGCATCTTGTTTGGATATAGTTGGAATGACACTAGTATGCCCAGACTGTAGTTCAATCAAGACTCTAGCAATTAGATCTTTACTAACCTCACAACGATCACCATCATGAATTAATACATAGTCACTAGTAACTCGTTGTAGGCCAAGATAAACCGACTCTTCCCGGCTCTCCCCACCTTCAACCGTTTTGACTTTGCGATTAGTAAATAAATCAATCGCCTTCATTAAATCACTTTTAGAACACACTAAAATGATTTCAACACAACTCTTATCCTCAATAAAAGGTGCCAGAGTCTTTTCTAAGATGGTGCGATTCCCAATCTTATAGAAAACTTTGTTATAACCTAATTCCATTCTACTTCCTTGCCCAGCGGCAGGAATAACTACACTATATCTCATTGTCTACCTCCAACATTTCTTCACTATAAACTTTTATTCCATTTTCTTTTAATAACTTAGTCGTTATCCCACACCCTTGAATCTTGGTATGGGAGAATGTTCCATCATATACCGTCTTAACTCCACAAGAAGGAGAATTCTCTTTAAGAATAGCAATACTAACACCATTCTTCTTGGCTATCTCTAGAACTTTTTGAGCACCTTTATGATACTCATTCGTTCTATCCTGACCAGTTTTAGAAATAACTTTGTCTTTTTTAATCTCGCATGGGTCACGAGGAATTTCTAGTCCCCCATAGACTTCAGGGCAAACCAAGATAGCTTCTTTCCGCAACTTAGCTAACTTAGGGCAATAGTTGTCAGTTCCATTATATTTGCACTTCTGGCCCATTAAACAAGCACTGATTAGGTATTTTGCCATCTTCTAGCCCCTTTCTTATATATTATAACTTGAATAAAGTAAAAAGAATATGTTTTCATATTCTTTTACTTCCGCATTCTTATTTCATAGACTGGATTTTTTAAAGGTATAGCTTGTTTTTTACCATCTTTCTTAAAGCCACATTGTTCATAAAAGGTGATGGCAGAGTTATTATCAAGTAAGACCCAAAGTGATAAGGTTGGATACTCTTTAAGTTTTTCTTCTCCCGCCCTCATTAATTGATAACCAATTCCTTGATGTTGATACTTCTTAAGTAAATATAAGGCTTGGATTTCACCAGCATTAGGTTCATCCGCATCTCTTGATTTAGTAAAACAAAGAAAACCTACTACTTGACCCGCTACAATGGCTAATAAAGTATCGGCATAGTGTTCACGCGCAATCGCTACACTTCTTTCTAGCGATTGATGGGCTAAAAATTCTTCTCCCATAATAGGAATATACGTCTCTTGCCAAGCAGCAAAATGAACATAGCCCCGGGCTTGAGCATCATTTTTAGTAGCAAGTCTAATTAAAGGTTTTTGATAAACTAACTCAAACTCCTCAAAAACTACCATTAAATCTTCATTAAATTCATAGCCCATTTCTTTTCCTTCTTCTTTGAAGAAATGCTCATGTCCTCTTTGCCAACTTTCTAAGGAATCATCTTCTCCTTCTTTTTTGCATAACTCAAAGGTCATTTCCTTGTAAGGTAAGACCGTTACTTTGCTGGTTTTTACCACTCCATATGGAACGCCTTTAAAATCAGTAATGATGTTATAATCACCACCCTTAGGTAAGGCTTCTTTTCCTATTTCATAAGCCTTTAAACTACTTGATGTTGCTCTTTTTTTGCCAATTAAAACTAGATTTAATAACTCAGTCGCTAGTTTTTCAGTTAATTCAAAATGATAAGCAGAAGCATACTTGGTTTGCTTATCTAAGTGTTTTATTGCTAAAAATTCTTGCCAAAATTCATTCATATAACAATTATAGACTAATCAAAGTTAAAGAAAAAGACCTTAGGTTGCAGAACTAAGGTCTTTTCTCTCCAGATTGTCTTGGAGAAGTCGATTTTTAATAGGTTTTGGAGGGGAAAAATTAGACTAAATACTCTGTCGTTAAGGCATTCACAAAACCCAAAGAGAATGTGACGAACAGAATAGGTTTCTCATACATAGAACCATGACCAACGCCAGGAACTTTTACATAGAAAGCATTTGGTAAATGCTCTACCAAGTATTCTTGGTTGCTCATTGGTGTCAAATAGTCTTGCTCACAACCAATAATTAAGGTTGGAGTCTTTAAATCCTTGAGTAATGGTCTAACATCATAATCTTCAGAGCTATTGGTTAAACGAATCATCGCATCTGTAAACTTATGATCTGAGAATAATGGAAATAAAACTTTCTCACGATTCCGCATCCAGTCAAGTCTTTGTTCATAAAAGTGTGGTGAATAAATGACTGGGATAGCAGTATAGTAATAAGCTTTACCATTGCCACTCTCAGCAGCAATGTTCCAAGCCTTACCAATATCATTGAGCCAAGGATTTGTATAAGCACAAGTATTGAATAAGACAAGGCGATCAACTCTATCTTGGTGTAAGCAAGCATATTCTAGGCCCACCTCACCACCATAAGAGATACCAACAATGGAAGCCTTTTTTAACTTCAATTCATCTAAGAGTGCATCCACTAGTTCAACTTGGATAGAATGGTTATACTTTTCTCCCGGCATTTTTTCACTTTGCCCTTGATCGAGAAAGTCCACCAAGATTAACTGATTATTATTGGAGAATGCATCTTTAAATGGGTACCAACTCTTAGTTGACATCATAATGCCATTCAGGATGATAATTGGCTTACCTTTCCCAAATGTTTCGTAATAGACTTTTTTATTTTTATATTTAAACTCTGCCATAACTAGTCCTCATCATCGATATTACCGATAATGCCACAAGCAATTGCATCTTTCTTTAATTGCTCTCTAAATTTAGGATGAGCAATCTTAATCAAAGCTGCGACTCTTTCTCTCACATTTAAACCATGGAGATCAGCAATACCATATTCAGTAACAATGAATTGAACATCTTGTCTTTGTAACGTAACGATAGCCCCGGCTTTTAATTGAGCGACAATTTTAGAAACTTCTTCTTTTTCTCCGGTAGCAGGATTCTTAACAAAGGCAGTTGAATAGAGGCAGATAAAGGAACGGCCACCTTTAGAAAGTTGAGCACCAATTGCGGTGTCAGCTTGACCACCAGCACCTGAGAATTGGATACTCCCAATTGATTCAGAGCAAACTTGGCCAGTCAAATCAACTTCTAGAGCCGTATTGATTGAAACTTGATTGTCATTTTGAGCAATGACATAAGGATTATTAACGTAAGAGCCATCCATGACTGCTACGGTTGGGTTATCATCAACGAATTCATAAAGCTCTGGTGTGCCCATGATCATCGTTGTAACTGACTTCCCTTTTTGAATTTGTTTACAAGAATTATCGATGACACCGGCTTTAATCAGTTTCATCATTCCTGTTGTTAATAGTTCGGTATGAATACCTAAATGTTTCTTATTACCTAATGAGGCACATAGAGCATTTGGAATACCACCGATACCAATTTGGATACAATCGCCATCACGAATTTCTTTAGCGATTAAATCACCAATGATCTTGTCTTTTTCCGAGAACACTCCCTCTGGAACAACTGGGATTGGATAGTTAACCTCAACAAAATAGTCAACATCATTGATGTGGACTTCACAGTCCCCAAATGCGCGAGGATAGTTTGGATTAACTTCTAGAATGACAAGTTTAGCAGCATCTAAACAACGCTTTTCATAAGTATTGGATAAAGACAAAGAAACATAACCATGCTTATCCGGTTTAGAGCAAACAGCCACAAAAATATCTGGATGTGGAATGTGTTCTAGTCTTCTTGGTCCCGCAAAATGTAAGTGATTTGGAATAAATGAAACATTGCCGTTTGGATGGGCTTTTCTAAGTAATGGTGAATAGAACCAGCCATCACAATTAAAGGAATGGCGATATTCTCTTTTTAAATATTCACATTTACCTAAAGGTAAGCAGTTAGTAATAGTAACATTTTTAACTCTATTTGCGATTGTTGGTAGTCCATCCATAAAGGCTTGGGCTTCTTCACAACCAAGACCAGTCACGATTTGATCGTTTGACTTCACAAAACTTAAGGCTTTTTCTAATGAAATAACTTTTTCTTTGTAATCCATAATATCCCTCCTAAATAAGAATGAAGGGAGAGAGAAGAACCCTCTCCCTAATTGTTTTTATCTACTTAATTTTTGCAACGACTGTAGCGATGTCTTCTAGAGGCTTAACTTGACCGAATGTTGCGATTGCAGCTTCGGTAGCTGGAGTGTAGTTTAGAACTGCCATTGAGTCAATACCCCAACGGTGACCTTCAGCAAAGTTAACTGTACCGCCCATAGGAATATCAATGTTTCCATAGCCTTCCATAGCAGCAATATAGTTCTTCCAATTTAAGACGCCTTCATTGCCATCTTTAGCAGCAACAGCCTTAACACCAGTGGTGAAGACGTGAGCAGCAATATAGCCAGCAATAGCGTATGAGTTAACAGCATAAGCTGCTTTCTCAGCATCGGATAAGAATGAAGCGTTACTAATAGATGTTGCGAATTCGCCTGCACCGGCTTGTCCTTTAGCAGAGAAGATGTCAACCCAAGCATTAACATAGATTGGGCGAGCTGCGTTATAGGATGAAGCTGGAACTGCAGTAGCATCAGCATTGACGTAAGAAGTGATAACTGGAACATTTAAGTTTTGAGTATTCATTTCTGTGTAGATAGCGAGGAATGGAGCTTGGTTAGCTGCAATAATAATTGCATCACAACCAGCAGCTTTTAATGATTGAACTGGAGTTGAATAATCACCAGTAGAAACGTTACCAACTGCATAAACGATTTGCGAAGAGGTTAAACCTAATTGGGAAGCTTGATATTCAATACCAGCTTTAATGGATGTCCCATCGTTAGCATCAGAATATAAAACTCCGACTTTCTTAACTGAACCAAATAAATCTGTTTCAGCTAGAACACGGGAAAGAAGTAATCTTCCTTCTGTGTAGTAAATATAGGTTGAACTGGCATAACTGGTGAGCCAACTTCGGCTTGAGTATAAAGTGCGTTAACACCTGTAGCAGCATAGACCATTGGAACGCCAACTTCTTTGATATATTCCAAAGTTGCAGAAACTGTTGGAGTACCAAAGTGTCCGACTAATGCGAAGACCTTATCTGTTTCAACTAATTTTTCAGTATTTGCCAAACCGACTGCGCCGTCGAATCCGTCATCACGGTTTGTCAAAGTGATTGTTCTACCATCGATACCACCGGCTTCGTTAACATCTTCAAAGTAAGCTTTAATACCTGCATTGAAAGGTGCACCAACGATTGCCCATGCGCCACCGACTGTAGCTGTATTACCGACTAAAATTTCTGTGTCTGTAACACCTTGAGAGACTTTTTCCGTAATTACTGGTGCTGTACTTGTAGATGTTGATTGTTTGCCACCACATCCTGCAACGATAAGTGCGGAGACTGCTAATAGACTAATAAAACTCTTTTTCATATCAATTTTTCCTCCTTATTATTTATAGACCTTAATTGATATCACTTTTGTTCGCCTAAATAGGCTGCGACTAGACTGTTATCCTTGAGTAATTCTTTGCCTGTTCCTTGAACTTGGACTTTACCAAGATTCACGACATAGGCATAATCAACAATCTTTAAAGTTTGATATGCGTTCTGTTCAACGATTAAGACTGTTGTCCCGTTCTTCTTGATTTTATTAATGATCTCGAATATTTCTTGAACAATAATTGGCGCTAAACCAAGCGACGGTTCATCTAGGATAAGTAACTTAGGACTTGCCATCAAGGCTCTACCGATTGCGAGCATTTGTTGTTCGCCACCTGATAAAGTAGACGCTTGTTGTTTTCTCCGGTCTTTAAGTACCGGGAAATATGCAAATACTTGCTCCAGATTTTCTTCTGTTCTTTGTTTAGCACTTTTACCATCTTTCTTCTTTAAGGTATAAGCACCAACGCGCAAGTTATCCTCAACTGTTAGATTTCTTAAAATCATTCGGCCTTCTGGTGATTCAATGATACCCATGGCTGCGACCTTATGAGCATCTTTTCCTTGAATCTCTTTCCCTTCAAAGATAATTTTCCCTGAAGTAGGTTTAACTAGACCAGAAATAGTTTTAAGAATGGTCGACTTCCCAGCACCATTGGCACCGAGAATTGCAACTGCTGTTCCTTCTTTGACTTCAATATTGACACCCTTCACAGCTTGAATGGCGCCATAACTTATAACGAGGTCTTGAGTTTTAATTAATAATTCCATCTACTCACCTCCTAAATAAGCTTCTTGAACTGCTGGGTCTTTTTGGATTTGTTTTGGAGTACCAATTGCTAACATCTTACCAAATGAAATGGCACAGATAGTATCACAAATATCCATAACTAAACCCATATCATGTTCAACTAAGAAGATGGTAACTTTATATTCATCACGAATCTTCTTAATTAAGACTGCTAATTCTTGAGTTTCAGCATCATTTAATCCTGCTGCTGGTTCATCAAGAATAATGAGTCTAGGGTTGCACATAAGAGTTCGAGCCAGCTCAATTTTCTTCAAGATGCCATAAGGTAATCCAACTGGATACGCATTTTGTAAATAAGTGAGACCGAGATAATCTAAGACTTTTAACGCTTTAGCGCGTATCATCTCTTCTTCTTTCTTTAACTTTGGCGTATGAATAAATTGATCGAATAGGTTAGACTTAAACAAACTATGTGCAGCCACTAATAAGTTTTCAAGAACTGTAAGTTCCCAAACTAACTCAACATTTTGAAATGTCCGAACAATGCCCTTTTTAATAACATTGTGGACTTTGGCTTCGTTTAGTAATAAAACTTGGCCAGTCTTATCTTCGTAATATACTTCACCTTTAGTTGGTTTATAGAATTGAGTAATGCAGTTAAAGACCGTTGTTTTACCCGCTCCATTAGGACCAATCAGGCCAAATATTTCACCTTTTTTAACATCGAATGAGAGATTATCGACAGCTTTTAAGCCACCAAATTGCATAGTTAGATTATGCAAGGATAGAACAACATTCTTCTCCAATTTTTGATCAACTTTAGAAGCTGAATACTTCTTAGCATCAACCAAAGTAGTTTCATACTTCTTGGAAGCTTTACTAACTTTAGCATCGGTCTTAATTTGAAAAGCTTTGATATTGGCTTGTTTTTGAACTTCTAACTTTTGGTGTTCGGCTTTGCAGCGCTTGTCACTTTCAGCTAGAGCTACTTCGTATTTAGCCAAATTTTCTTTTTGTTCTTTTTCATCTTTAGCACAGACACTTTGCAGTTTAGAAGAAATACTAGCAGTAACCTTATGTTCGTATTCTTCTCTTCTTTTGTCTAATGAACGAAGTTGAGTCTCATAAGCTTCAGTGATTTTTTGCTTATCAGAATCGGTTGTGGCTTTAGCTAATCCTCTCACTTGAGTTTGAGTGTTAGCTTTACGCCGCCAAATATCCTTCTCATCATAGGATTTAAGTTTCTCAGCAACTTGAATCTTCACTTCACTCTTGAGTAAGACTGAACTTAAACGAATAGGTTCAAGTTTTTCCTGCTCTTGAGCAACAAATTTGTCATAGTGCTTCTTTAACAATACTTCTTGTTTCTCTTGATAGAATTCATTGTATTCAATGGCACCATCAAGATTATCTTTGAAATTCTCGGCTCTATTGCTATAGAAGTTATGTAATAATTTCTTACTAATCCCCATACTTATAGTGCCTCCATTTCAATTTGAGTTTGCGAATCAAAATCTTGAGGTCTAACCAAAGGTGAGCTAAGCCACCAGGATAGAACATAACAACAATGATGATTAGGGCTCCTGAGATAATGTAGATAAAGTTTGTATTATTTTGGAAGAAAGGAATATTTTGGAGGAACATTCCATCAATACCAAAGATAATAAAGCAACCCAGGATACAGCCTAATAACGATTTAGATCCACCAACGATAACAGCGGCGAGAATATTGAGCGACAACGCTAAGCCCCAATCTGTGTAGGTTGTTGATCTAAAGTAGAACATATATAAACAACCAGCAAAGACGGCATAAACTGTAGCAATAATAAAGGCAATTAAACGATACTTGAGAACACTAATGCCCATAGCTTTAGCAGCAGAATCGCTATCTTTCATAGCTAACATTGCTCGCCCAGTTGGACTTCTCATTAAGTTAGAGGTTAGCATAGCCACAATGACAAAGAGTGGCACTAAAATATAATACATAACATCTCTAACAAGTAACCCACCATCTGAAGAATAACCCGGGAATTCCTTACCAAAGAAGGTTTGGACTCTTGGAAGGTTAAAGGTATCTGTACCCCACCCAATCCGGAATAACTCAACTAAGATAGTTGATAAACATAGCGTAATAATGGCTAGATACATACCCTCAATTCTTAAGGATATGAAGCCGATTAAGGCGCCGACTACTAACGCGATGACTAAACAAATAAGTATCGAAATAACCATTGGAATTCCTTTTTGTGAGTAGGTTAATTGAATCAAGAAAGCTCCTAAACCAATTAAGCCCGAAGTACCAAGTGATGCTAAACCAGCATAACCAAGTAACAAAGAGAAACCCATGGCGACAATTGAATAGATAATAACCCGAGCTACGCTTCTAACAAAGGCGATATCTTGAATGATACCTGCTCTATAGAAGACATTAACTAAGAGTAAGACAATACCTAAGATCACAAAACTTGATAATGGATGTTTGAGAACTCTTTTAATTCTAAGTGCAATGCTTTGTCCCATACCATTACACCTTCTTTACAATCTTCTTGCCAAATAAACCCATAGGTTTAATTAAGACAACTAAGAAGATAACTAAATAAACGACAACATCTTTCCAAGTATCAGCACCAAGATAACCAACAATATTTCTTAATACTGGGATGATAATGGCTCCAACAATTGGACCAATAAAACTGGTAAATCCACCCAACACACAAGCCATAAAGCCTTGAACTTGGACAGACACCATCATTGTTGGTGTAATTTGCGTTAATGGTGCATATATTAAAGCGGCTAAAGTTCCGACAGCACCCGCAATACCCCAACTGACACCAGTGATGATACGAGTATTAATACCCATCATCTTAGCGACAGTTTCGTTACTAGCAGTTGCTCGAACACTTAAGCCCCACTTTGTAAACTTTAAACAAATGAAGATAGCGGCAATAACAACAGCAGCCAAAATAAATCCAATTAAATTATGCATACTAAATGACAAGGTATTACTGGCATTCGTGATAATTGTATTAGAAAATTTTGGGGCTTGCATAACCACGTTACCGAAAACGAGTGGAATCAAACCTGTTAATAATAAGACAATACCCATTGTGAGCATTTGCTTACCGACAGGTGTTACGTGTCTAGCAAAACGAATAATTACAGCATCAATAAATACCCCAAATAAGAACATGGCAGCAACTGCAATAAAATAACTTGCTAGGGCTGGGACTCCATATTTGGTTAGTAATGTTACTGAGATAAATCCACCCACAGTAGCAATCATACTTTGAGCAAAGTTAGTCGTGATTGATGTTTGGAAAATCAAGACAATGCCTAAAGTAGCCAACGAGATGATGGCGATGAATTGCATACTATTGAGTAAGATTTGTAGTATTCCCATTATTATTTACCCCATTTAATGACGTTAGCAGACCAGACATAACCGATTCCAGCGGCAATCATACAGACAACTGAACCATCCTTCACTTTTCCTTGTTTTAAGGCAAGGTGTAAAGAGAGGATTTGATCGATTTGACCAACATGACCATAATCTTGGAGATAGATTGATTGATCTTCGTTGAGACCTAAGTCTTTAAGCATACCTAGATGACCTGAACGCTTCATATGTAGAACAGCGAGATAATCAATTTTCTTTGGTAAACCAGCTTTTTCAAATGATTTATCAATACATCTATACCAGTTAGGCATTGAGACTTCATTAAGTCTATTTTTCATCTTAACTGGATCCATCAGTCTTAAAGAATGCTTTGCTTCTTCAAGGTTATCTTTGGTAATAGGATTGGCAATACCACCAATTTCTACCCCAGCGGTTCTAGCTAAACTTCCATCAGAGATGAGGTGTGAACCTAGAAGTAAGTTCTTGCCATAATTCTTTTTTAAGATAATGGCTCCACCACCAGCCCCGAGGTTATACATCATTGACATATCTTTATCGGTATAATCAACGAAATCACCATTTCGATAGCCACCACAGACGATAATTGTGTCGATTGTATCGTCAGCAACTAGCATATCACGAGCAATTTCCATGGCTGCAACGCAAGTACAGCAACGATTTTGAACATCAATTGCCCAAGCATTGGTTGCGCCAATCCGATCTTGGATGTAGCAAGCAGAAGTGGTTAAAGGATATTCCTTATACTCTTCTCCAATACAGATAACGACGTCGATATCTTTTGGATCAACTCCAGTGTTTTTCAAGCAATCAAGAGCTGCTAAAGCTCCCATTTCTTGTGTCCCATCTTCTGGGCCTGGACCTGGAACACACTTAGAAACAATACCGAGCTTATCGCGAACTGCTTCTTCACTCCAGACTCCTTTTGTAGCTTCTGAGACTTGTTTTGCTGTCATCTTGTGTTTAGGAAGATAAATTCCCGTTCCAACGATGCCAACATTGACTTTGTTTCCCATATAAATTTCCGCCTTTCAATTATTAATTTTTTTGAATAAACATGGTTAAGCGCTTACATTGCTTGTGCTTAAAAATTAGTTCTGCTGCTTGAATTGACCATTATTGTCGCGCAACTTCTATTTCTTATAACTATGTATATTCTCTACCCCTATTATCTTACTCACAAAAATGTTTGTCAACAAAAAAAGTGAATAGGTATTCACTTACCGAATATTGTCTAGATTTTTAACCCCTTTTTTATACAAAAAAGGCTTTTATTCCTACTTTTACCACAAAAAATCAAAAATAAATAAATTATTTATCAATTTTTTATGAGCATTTATTGAATAACTATTCTCATTATGCCCTCTTTTTTGCTATAATAGGAAACATAGATTAAACGGAGAAAGCATTATGTTCAAATATGAGAATGTCAACCAACCAACTTCCCGCAAGGGAAAAGAAACTTTTCAAACGATTGTAAATTCGGGCGAAAAGCTTTTCAGCAAGAACACCTACCCTGCTACTTCAATTGAAATGATCGCAGAAGATGCAAAACTTGGAGTCGGCACTTTTTATCGGTATTTCAATACCAAGCAGGCCTTCTTTAGATATTTGGTGTTAACTTATCATCACGATATTCGTTTTTGTATTGCTGAAGCAACTAAAAATCTGACTAGTCGTGAAGAGATTGAAAAAGCCGGGTTTAAAGCCTTCTTCACTTACATCATTAAAAACCCATATGCTTATACCATTATTTGGCAATCCTTGATTGTCGATAAACCATTATTTATTTACTACTACACTTCATTTGCTGAAAAATATGCCATTGGCTTAAAAGCCGCCA
>JAQUTO010000077.1 GCA_028694305.1 Bacilli bacterium | reverse complement strand
GCAGTTTCTAACTGGTTTGAAGTGCACTGTGCTGAGTTCGATGAAATCTATGATAAGTTAGTTCATATTCGGGATACTATGGCCCATAAATTAGGCTTTGAAAACTATGATCAACTTGGTTACTATCGTTTAGGTAGAACTGACTTTGGCCCAGAAGAAGTCAAAGCTTATCGGGAACAAATCTATAAGACAGTTGTTCCAATTGCCAAAAAACTCTACCGTAAACAAGCCAAGAGACTAAATCTAAAAGGGATGAAGTCTTATGACTATAACTTACAATTTACTAATGGTAATGCCACTCCAATCGGAGACACCAATACCAAAGTAAATAATGCGATTAAGATGTATGATGAGATGTCACCAGAGACTGGTGAATTCTTCCATCACATGGTCGATTGTGGTTTGATTGATTTAGATGCAAAGCCAGGCAAGATGTCTGGTGGTTATACTTGCACTTTCTCAGAATATAAAACCCCATTTGTTTTCTCTAACTTCAATGGCACAAGTGGTGACATTGATGTTTTAACTCACGAGATGGGACATGCCTTTATGGCCTACACAGTTTATAAGAATCATCCTGGTGTATTAAATGAACAAGTCTGGCCAACTTATGAAGCTTGTGAGATCCATTCTATGAGTATGGAATTCTTTGCTTATCCTTATATGGAACGCTTCTTTGAAAAAGATACCAAGAAGTATTTATACTCCCATTTAGTTGATGCTGTTGAGTTCTTACCATATGGTGCAGCCATTGATGAATTCCAACACTTCGTCTATGAAAATCCAAATGTTAAACCAGTCGAAAGAAGAGCTAAATGGAGAGAGATTGAACATAAGTATCAACCACACTTAAAATACTCAACTCCATTCTTTGAATCAGGGGCCAAATGGTTCCAACAATTACACGTTTTCCAAAGCCCATTTTATTACATCGATTACACGCTTGCTCAAGTCTGTGCCTTTGCTTTCTTTAACCTAATGAGAGAAGATCCAAAAGCAGCCTGGGACAAGTATTTATACCTCTGCGATTTAGGTGGTTCAAAGTCTTTCTTGAACTTATTAAAAGCCATCAAGTTTGTTGATCCATTTAAGCCACGGAGTATTGCTAAAATTATGAAGCCTATTCAAGCCTATTTGAATAGTTTTGATGATACCAAATTATAGTTTTAGGGAGATGAAGAAATGCTCGAACGCGAAGTAGCATCGCTCCAAAAGAAGATTAACGAAAAATACACAGGAATCACAGTAAGTTTGAAAGATGATTGTGTAGTTTTAAGTGGCACTTTAAAAGATTATGATGCCATTGTTGAAATCGGTTTATTAGCCGCTTCAACCAAGCATTTTTATGGGGTCATTAATGACATCAAACTTTTAGGATTTAAAGAAACTCCAATGCATGTAACTAAAGCCAAAGACCAAAAATATAATGGCCTTCATTGTGATGTTCTAGTTATTGGTGGTGGCATAGTTGGGTGCGCAATTTTAAGAGAATTATCGAAGTATAAAATTGATGCTGTTTTAGTCGAAAAAGAGAATGATGTAGCGTTACAAGCTAGCAGTCGTAATGATGGCTGTATTCATACTGGTGTTGACTTACATAAAGGCTCTAAAAAGTTAGAATACTTACAACGTTCAGTGCCAATTTATCCCGAATTAGCGAGGGATTTAGGCGTTGAATATAATAAATGCGGTCAAATAATTGCTTTTGATAAAGGCGTTTATAAACTCGCAAAACCAATCTTTATGGGTATTGCTAAACGCAATAAAATCCAGGAAGTTAAATTCTTAAATGAGGAAGAGATTAAGAAATTAGAACCAAACATTAATCCTGATACACAATGTGGAGTTTTGTTCGGAACTGGGGCGGTTGTTTGTCCTTATAATATGACCATTGCTTTAGCTGAAAATGCGATTAGTAATGGAGCTAAAGTTTTGCTTGAAACAGCAGTCTTAGGGATGAAAGTTATTAATCATAAAATTGAAAGCGTGCAGACTACTAGGGGGACAATATATCCTAAGGTAGTTGTTAATGCCGCTGGAGTTTATGCTGATGTAATTGCTGATTATGCGGAAGACCGTTTCTTCACAATTCATCCAAGAAAAGGAACTAACTCAATCTTAGATAAAAAGGCCGCTTGTAAGTTATCCTCTTCTT
This sequence comes from Bacilli bacterium, assembly GCA_028694305.1. GTDB lineage: Bacteria > Bacillota_I > Bacilli_A > RFN20 > UBA1709 > JAQUTO01. The sequence goes on along the minus strand of JAQUTO010000077.1, from coordinate 2,170 downwards.
CGATTGCAACACTAGATATTCACTCGAATGTTTCCGGCCACCATTCTAAGGGTGGGGGCGTGGTTTTAACAGTGGATAAAAACCCTTTAATTGGACCAACAGCCCATGAAGTACCAAACCGGGAAGATGTCAGTGTAGAAGCCAAAGATATTCAAGAAGCTTTTGCTAAACATATTCGGACAATGCCAAAGTTAAATGGTGCTGATACTATCACTTATTTTAGTGGAATTCGCGCGGCTACATATGAAGAAGATTTTGTCATCCAAAAAGGCAAGTGGACGAGTAATATTGTGCATGCTGCTGGTATTCAATCTCCAGGTATAACTGCGGCGCCGGCCATTGCTATAGATATTGTTAAATATTGTGCTGAAGAGTTAAATGAAATCTTGATGAAGAATCCAACTTTTGATGGTAAGAGACATGTTGTCCCACCTTTAGCAAAATTAGATCCAACATCCCGGAATGAATATATCAAGAAAAATCCTGACTATGGCATTATTGTCTGCCGTTGTGAGGAAATTTCAAGAGGGGAAATTATTGAAGCTTTACATCGACCTCTTCAAGTAAATACTGTCGATGGAATAAAGCGAAGAGTTAGGGCAGGCATGGGTCGTTGTCAGGGCGGTTTCTGTCAACCTTTGGTCTTACAAATAATGGCTCAAGAGTTACATTTACCTTTAGAAAAAATCAATAAAAAAGGTGATGCCAATATCTTACTAGGCAATATTAAAGAAGGTGAGTCACATGCTTAATCACTATCAAGTAATTGTTATTGGTGGTGGTCCAGCTGGACTGGCCGCTAGTTGCACTAGTGCTAAGAATGGCGCTACAACTTTATTAATTGAGCGAGAAGCTAAACTCGGTGGTATATTAAAACAATGCATCCACGATGGGTTTGGTGTTTTACGTTATCAAGAAAAACTCAGTGGTCCAGAATATGCTGAAAAAGAAATTGAAACATTAAAGGGATTAAATATCACTGTCTCTTTATTAACTTTTGTGACTGCCATTAAAAAAACTAAGGAAGGATTTATCTTAAACTTAGTTACGAAAGATGGTATTCAGGAAGTTAGTGGAGAAAGATTAGTTCTAGCGACTGGTTGCCGCGAAAGAACAAGTAAACAAGTTTCTATCTATGGGACTAACCCGGCTGGTGTTTTAAGTGCGGGGACGGCCCAATATTACATCAATATTTTAGGTAAGATGCCAACCAGACGTTGTGTTATTTTAGGCAGTGGCGATATTGGGATGATTATGGCACGAAGAATCACTCTTGAGGGTGGTAAAGTTTTAGGTGTTTATGAAGCCAAATCAACCCCAAGTGGCTTAACCCGTAATATCATGCAATGCTTACATGATTATGATATTCCTTTATATTTATCAACTACGGTTACCAAAGTCTTTGGGGAAGAAAGATTAGAAGCAGTTGAGATTAGTCAAGTTGATGAGAAGATGAAACCAATTCCAAATACAAACAAGATTATTAAATGTGATGCTTTAATTTTGTCAGTGGGTTTAATCCCTGAAAATGAAATAGCTGAAAAGATTCAAGTCCCGTTATCAAACTTAACTAAAGGACCAATTGTTGATCAAACGTTACAAACGATGGTGCCGGGAGTTTATTCTTGCGGGAATGCCTTACATGTTAATGACTTAGCTGATTATGTTTCTGAAAGTGGCGAAGTCGCAGGTTTAAATGCCGCAACCTCGAGAGTTGGCTCACCAGAATATGTTGATTTAGTTATTGATGAGCATTTCTCGTATATTGTACCAGAAAAGCTAGAACTTAAGTCACCATTAAAAACCATCCTCTACTTTAGAAGTAGGGCTGAATATACTAATAAAACATTACATATATATGTGAATGATGTTGAAGTTATGAAGCGAAGATATCAAAAATTGAAGCCACCTGAAATGGAAAGATTAGTGGTTGATTTTAGTAATTATCCAAACATTAAATCAATTAAACTCTCTTTGGAAGATTAATTATCGTATTCACCATCGAGGATTACATATTCAATTGTATTTGCCAATACTGTGTCGAAATCATCCTTTTTATAGAAATCGCCTTCCAACACTTTGACAACAATTAGACCGAAAGAATCGGCTTCCTCATCAGTATCAAAGGCCTCAAATGAGTCCATTGTGTTGCAAAGAATCATATTGCCAT
>JAQUTO010000002.1 GCA_028694305.1 Bacilli bacterium | reverse complement strand
ATATCCGCTTTACCTGCCAGGTCAAAGGGAATCGCCTAATTCTTTAAAATGTTGCAATACTTTATCGCTATTTTGAGTCATTTCATAATTTTCAATGGCCATAATTATTTACCTACTTCTGTGGTTGATTAAATTTAACAACTGCATGTAAGCAATAGAGAGTTACCTCTGTTGCAATTTGTAAGACCATGTCTTGGAACATCTTATAACCTTCTTGAATGTAAGCTTGTAATGGGTCAGTTTGAGCATAGGCTCTTAAGCCAATACCATCTCTTAGCTTTGTCATTCTATCAATATGGTTTGTCCAATTCATATCTATAATTCTTAATAATATTTGTTTTTCAACTGCCAAGAAGACTTTCTCGCCCCAGAAGAAACGATTCTTCTCAAAGTGACTTTGTAATAATTCAGTCACAGCGACAATTGTCTTCTCTTGAGTATCAAACTTGAGTTCATCTTTATTGATAGCGGCTGGAGGTAAGAACTTTTCAGTTAATAGATCTGCTAACTTATCAACATTGACCAAAGGCTCTTTTGCCTCATAATAAGTGGCCTTATTGATTAAGTCTGCCGCTACTTTATTCATCATATCAACAACAAATGGATTACAGTCAACAGTTTCGATGACGTCATCTCTTTGTTTATACATAATTTCTCTTTGCTGTCTTAGTACATCATCGTAACCAAGAAGATTCTTTCTAACATCGTAGTTATAACCTTCAACTCGAGTTTGAGCCGAGGTAATAACTTTAGTAATCATCTTGGATTCAATGGCTTGATCACCTAAAGACTTAAACATGGCTTTAGCAGCATCGCTACCAAAACGCAGCATTAAATCATCTTCAAGCGAAACATAGAAACGTGAGAACCCTGGGTCACCTTGTCGGCCTGAACGTCCTCTTAACTGGTTATCAATACGCCGTGACTCATGTCTTTCACTACCTAAAACTGCTAATCCACCTAGTTCAGCAACGCCTTCACCAAGTTTTATATCGGTACCTCGACCTGCCATGTTAGTGGCGATAGTAACAGAACCTTTTTCACCAGCATGAGAAATAATTTCAGCTTCCCGCAAGTGGTTCTTAGCATTTAAGACTTCATGCTTAATGCCTTCCTTACTTAACATATTGGAAATAAGTTCTGAAGTTTCAACCGCGATAGTACCAACTAATAATGGTTGGCCCTTAGCGTGTCTTTCTTTAATATCTTCTAATAAAGCTTTATATTTATACTCTTTTTTACCATAAACTAAGTCTGGAGCATCAACTCTTATAACTGGAACGTTAGTAGGAACACAAATAACTCGCATATTATAAGTTTCATAGAATTCTTCTTCTTCAGTCTTAGCAGTACCGGTCATACCGGCAAGCTTCTCATATAATCTAAAGAAGTTTTGGTAAGTAATGGTAGCTAAAACAATAGTTTCCGGATTGATAGTAACTCTTTCTTTAGCTTCAATAGCTTGGTGGAGACCATCCGAGAAGGTTCGACCAGCTAATAGACGTCCAGTAAATTGGTCAACGATAACAATCTTGTCATCTTTAACGATATAATCAACATCTTTTTGCATAATATAATTAGCTTTTAAGGCTTGGTGAATATGGTGGACTAAATCTGAATATTCCAACCGATATAAGTTATCAATCTTAAAAGTCTTTTCTGCCATTGTATTACCATCTTTAGTTAAAGAAATGGTTTTAGTTTCAACATCTAAGGTATAATCTTTATCTTTGGTTAATGACTTAGCAAAATTATCAGCAGTGATATATAAATTGGCTGATTGTCTTTGTCCACCTGAAATAATTAAAGGTGTTCTTGATTCATCAATTAAGATGGAGTCACATTCATCAACTAGTGCCATATATAAATGACGTGGTAAAACCCGTGATTCCATGTTTTGAAGCATATTATCTCTTAAATAATCAAAACCTAATTCTGCGTTAGTTGTATAAGTAATATCGCACTTAAAAGCTTCTTGCTTTTCTTTTGGTGAAAGTTCTCGGCCATTAACACCGACTCTTAAACCTAAGAAACGATAAATACTACCCATCCATTCAGCATCCCGTTTCGCCAAATAATCATTGACGGTTAAAACATGGACACCTTTGCCCGATAAAGCGTTAAGGTAACCAGCCATAGTTGAGGCTAGAGTTTTACCTTCACCTGTCTTCATTTCAGCAACGTTACCTTCATGCAAAACTAAAGCACCCATAACTTGGGTTAAGAAAGGAAATTGGCCAATACTTCGCTTAGCAGCTTCTCTTGCCACAGCATAAGCTTCGACTTGAATATCCTCTAATGTTTTACCATTTTTAAGTAATTCTTTGAATTCAGCTGTTTTAGCTTTGAGTTCCTCATCGCTTAACGCAGCCATCTTGTCTTTTAAAGCATCAATCTCATGAGCCTTTTGCTCAATCCGACGAAACTCTTTTTCTTCAACTTTAAAAAGTCTATCTAAAAATGAACGAGCCATGTTGTGACCTCCTCAGTTTTTACTACGTAAAAGTTAACATAGATATTCTATCATATTTTAATCATAGATTAAACTAATATGTTAATTTTGAACTCTTGTTTGACCTTTAACGCCTTCCCCTTGCCAATAAAGACAACATATTGTAACATTTAATTAGTAAAAGATGAAGTCATATTCATCTAGAAAAAGGAGGATTAAACAATGAGATTACAAGGAAAAGTTGCCGTTATTACCGGAGCAGGTTCAGGAATGGGAAAAGCCATGACAACTCTCTTTCTTAAAGAGGGAGCTAAAGTTGTTGCTACCGATATCAGTGATGAGGCTTTAAAAGCTTTAAAAGAGGAATTAAAAGCTCATGAGAAATCACTTTGCATTTCCCACTGTGATGTTTCCAAAAAAGAAGACAATGAAGCCATGATTGATTTGGCTGTTAAACAATTCGGGACTTTAGATATTTTAGTTAACAATGCTGGTATTATGGATGATATGGGTGCTATTGGTGATTGCACTGATCAAAAATTTGATCTTGTTCACAAGGTCAATGAATATGGTCCATTCTATGCTATGAGAAAAGCCGTCAATACCTTTAAAGAATTGAAAAAAGGTGGTTCTATCATCAATATTGCTTCAGTTGGTGCTTATAAAACTGTCGCAGGTGCTGCCTATTCTTCCAGTAAAGCTGGTATCATTGCTTTAACTAGAAATTCAGCCTTTATGTATCAACCAGAAGGCATTCGTTTCAATGCTATTGCTCCAGGTGGAATTGCTACAAATATTGCTAAATCTATGGGTCAACCAAATATGCATGGTTATGGTAGAGTCCAAAAAGTACTTGCTTCTTGCCCACCAATGGGTGCCAGTGAAGATATTGCAAATGCTGCTCTATTCCTAGCCAGTGATGAATCACGATATATTAGTGGTGTTACACTTCCAGTAGATGGAAGCTGGAGTGCTGCATAAAAATAATAAGGTGAGTATTAGATGTACTCACCTTTTTATTCTAATTTGACTTATTTATTGAATAAATGTAATATGAGTTTTTAAGCGAATATGGTGCGAAAGTACTATTAATGCAGCGCCTTAGTGTGTTGTTCTTCGCTTACTTTTTTTGTGAGTTATGCATATTGACTTTTACTCAATTAATATGTAATATGAACATGTAAGCGAACTGTAGTGTGAAAACATTACTTATTACAGAATCTTAACTGATATTGTTCTTCGCTTACTTTTTTTTATGTTTTTTAATATAGTCATCTATATATATACAATCAATTTGATTTGTAAAATTGTATTTGTCATATTTTTTCTTTGAAAATGTTTTCTTTTTCCTTGTTTTAATGTTTTTTTGCATATAACAAGATGATGTGTCATTACTCACAATATTTCCATAGAGTTTGTGATAACTACCAACTTTTGTAGGGCTATGAGTAAATCCAATCGATGTATAAGTCTTTTCATCCTCACCAATGATGTAATTTGGATGAGCTACACGCCTCCCATGAACATAGACGTAACGTCCGCGGAAATGCCTTTTTGTTTTATCTTCATAAAAATTATGTTTCAATCTATCACCACTCAATCGATAAGATAAGGTGGATACACTGTGTATCCACCCTACTTTCTAGTTATTTCTTAGAAATAACGACCACTCCATGAGCTTGTTTACCTTTAGATGTATCAACAACACTAAAAGAAACATCTTGACCTTCAGCCAAAGTTTTAAAGCCCGTGCTTTGGATTTCACTATAATGAACAAAGATTTCGTTGGCTTCATTATCTTTAATAAAACCATAGCCTTTTTCATTATTGAACCATTTGACGGTTCCAACTTTTTTGTTTTCCATACTTCCTACCTTTCCCCCGGAAGATAGTTACTTCATTTTGAGAACTTTTTGTCCTGTTTTTGTCGTCACAAATTGACGGCAATTGTAGGCTAGAACCAAACACTTAAGATGCTTAGCTCCAGCTTTTCGGGCGGCGTCAATGCACGCTTTCAACGTTTCTTGGGAAGTCACTATGTCATCAACAATTACATACTTCTTATGAGGATTAAGTTGGCCTTTATAAGCAATCACATCGCGCACTTTTTTGCGATTTTCATATTTTTGATCCGATTGTTTATATGGTACTTTCTTATATAAAATATCCTCACTTTTTAGATTTAGGACGCGATATACTTCGACAACATGGTTAAACCCCCGTTCTTGATTGGTTGTCGGCGTGGAAGGAACGAATATCATAGTGTAGTTTCGAAACAAACTAACTAGTTCTGGGAGAAATCTCGTCAACAAATTTTGCGCAACTTCTAAGTCTTGATTGACTTTAATTTGCAAAATAGTTTCCTTGACCTTCCCTTCATAGTAAAACAGGGCGTAACAACGGCAGTTACTAACCTTGAAGTGTTTATTGGCCAACGCGAAGTCATGATAACATTTGTCACAAATTTTATTGGGTCTAGTTAATAAATGTGCTGGAGCAAATGCAATCGGCTTATGGCATAAAAGACACTTTGAGATTGGTGGTTTCAATCGTGTTAATACAAGTTGTGATTTCATGCGTTTTATGTTGTGCCAAGAACAATACCTGACCGCTATTACGTGAAGCAATCCGCCCCACTCTTCCCGCAATTTGAATTAATGTTTCATGCGAAAAGATTGGTGCGTCCGCCTCCGCAACTATGATATCTAGATTCTTGATTGTAATCCCTCGTTCGAGAATGGTCGTGCAAACTACTACCCTATATTTAGCTTGCTTGATATTCTTGAATATCATCTCTTTATTAGGGCATTGACTATTATATAGCATTATGTCTCTAAAAAAGCATTTAAGGAAAGAATAGTAGCGGATTGTTTCAGAGATACTTGGTAAAAATATGAAAACACAAGTTGGTTTCTTTAACAATTTACGCGTTTCAAGCAAAGTTTTAAGTAGCAGTAATTTGTGGTGACATTTCAGGTAAACTGGAACTGGCAAAGGATGATTATGATACCTTTTGTTAAGGGCATAATTTTCTTTCCCAATTAATTCAACTTTATTCCAAGTTGCGCTTAGATAAATCTTTTGACCAAAGCAAGATTGTTCCACAAAGTGATGTAATACTTCGTCTCCTTTGAAGGGAAAAGCATCGTACTCATCAACAATTATCAGGCCAAATTTGTTTGGATAACGATAAACTTGGTGTGTGGTTAGCACCACGATTTCGCCATCCAAGATTTGGGTATGTCCGCCATAGACTTCACTGACAATAACTTGGGGATACACTTTCTTAAGTCTGGTTGCGATTTCTTTAACAACATCTCGCCTTGGGATAATGAAACCAACCCGGTAACCATTAGCTAAAGCTTTCTCAATACTTTGAAAGGTAATTTCGGTTTTACCTGCTCCACAAACAGCATTAACATAAATCTTTGTTCCGCCATTCAATAGTTTCAAAGATATCTCATTTTGTTCGGGACTCAAAGCGTAATTGATTTTGGCTTTCGCAAAGCGCGGATTGATTCTTGTTGTAATTTGTGCCACTTTACCATTGTATTGCAGACACTTACGGCAACGAGGTTCGCCATTTACAATCATGAAGAGATTTGGGTCTTCATTCCCACATCTAGGACACTTAACATTAACACCTCCTATATTACTAATAGTGAGAAATTTTCAAATATCCTAAATTATGTTATAATTTGTTTATGAAACTGGTTATTCGTCATGAAGCTAGAGTTGAAAATGAGATTGAACATTCGAGATTTATTGCTCGAGTTTTTCGAGTAAAAGATGAAACTGAAGCCAAAGAAAAAATTGCTAGTGTTCGCAAAACGGAACATCAAGCAACTCATAACTGTTATGCTTATGTTATCTCAGAAAACAAATATAAGTCTAGTGATGATGGAGAACCCTCTTCTAGCGCTGGATTCCCTATTTTAAAAGCCATTCAAACTAAAAATCTAGTTGAATGTTTAGTGGTCGTTACTCGCTATTTTGGCGGAATTAAACTTGGTGTAGGTGGTCTAATTCGGGCTTATAGTGGGACCGCCTCATTAGCTTTAGATCAAGCCAAGACCATTCAAGTTTTAACACTTAAGAAATACGCTTTTATAATTGATTATAATCTCAATGATGTTGTAGCCAACTACTTACGCAAAGAAAACGTGCGAGTTGTTAAGTTAGACTACGATTTAAAAGTTAATTATGAAGTTCTTTTTAGAAGTGAAAATGAAGTGACCAAACTTAAAAACTTTGTTAATGGAAAAATCACCTTTAAAGGACTCGGTAACGAAGAGGTGGAGGAATAAAATGCAAATAACTAGATTAAAACAGAGAACAATCATGTTCTCCTACGATACTTTTAGTGTTTGTGGTCATCATAGTTATGTCATACTTGGTGAATCATTTAATTATGTACTTGATACCGGTTGTGGTTCAAAACAAATGCAAATAGTAAAAGATTATTTAGTTAGTCTAAAAGAAACTAAACCAATCATTGTTATTAATTCACACTATCATTGGGATCATATCTGGGGTAATTGTGCTTTCAAAGACTCCCCGATTATCGCAACTACCAAATGCCAAGAAATGTCCCATCAATACTATCAAGAGATGTGTCAAAATAATGCCAAGTTCATTCAAGGAGATGTAACGGAAACTCCCCCAACCTTGACCTTCGATACTTCAGCCTGTTTTAAAGAAGATGGTCTCTATCTTTATGCCTCCCGTGGTCATACTCCAGATGGGCTAATCCTCTACGATACTAAAGAGCGAATCTTACATGCTTTTGATAACATTGGAGATACTCTAGATCATCCTGTTCCAGACTTAATGGATTCCAAAGAAGAATACCTAAAAGCCCTGGAATTCATGGAACAATTTGATTTTGATATTTTAACAAGTGGGCATAATGATCCCCAAACAAAAGAGTTTATAAAGCAAATAAAAACCGAGGTGTGAACCTCGGTTTTATTTCTAGCGTAAAGTATTACTCAGTTGCGGCTGCTAATTCTTTTGCCCTACGAGCTCTTTCGGTCTCTTCTTTGGCCAAAATCAAGCTCTTTGCTTTCATCAAACGAATTGTAGCGCTACGATCACTTTCATCTAACTTTTGGTTAACAAAGTGAATCGTTTCTTCGTAATCAGGAATCATGATATATTCGATAGCGTTAACTCTTCTTCTTGTCTTTTCAATATCTACAGCTAGCATATCGCATGTTTTTTCGAGTTCTGCTAACTTAAGGAGCTTCGGAAGAAGACGAGAGAGTGAAAGAATAGCACCATCAAGATCACTTGGCGTAAAGGCGAAACCATAAGTTAAATCGATATCGCCTTCTGAATTAGCAACTTGGACCGTTGGAGTTTTAATCGACATGATATTTTTTGTCGCCACAGTTACTTCAACACTCTTTGAAGGAACCATTAAAGCTTCCATAAGTCCAGCATAACTCATTGTTAATTGAGCGGTGCTAAACTTTTTCATAATCGCAGCCAATTCATCTTCAATTTCTTTACGTAGTGATTGATTCTCACGAATAATCAACATGAATTGACGAATCATTTCATCTTGTTTATCCTTTAAGAGTTTATGACCACGTTGCGAAGTTGCTAAACCAGCTTTGAGTTTAGAAAGCTCCATTCGGGTTGGGTTGACATTCATTAGTGCCATAATTATTCACCCGCTTTATTCTTTGGATAATACTTTTCAATTAAGTCTAGGTCGATACGTTTTAACTCACTCTTTGGTAAGATAGTGAGTAAATCCCAACCAATATCAAGTGTTTCTTCAATAGTTCTATTAGTATTGTAACCTTGAGAGACATACTTGTTTTCAAATTCAGTTGCGAACTTAGCATAGAGTTTATCAGTATCAGACAAAGCAGCATCACCTAAGACAACTGCTAATTCTTTAGCTTCTTTTCCTCTAGAATAAGCTGCAAATAATTGGTTCATGGTTGCGGAATGGTCTTCTCTTGTCTTGCCTTTACCGATACCTTTATCCTTCAAACGTGATAGGGATGGTAAGACATCGATTGGAGGTGTAATACCTCTGTTGTAAAGGTCACGAGAAATAATGATTTGACCCTCGGTAATATAACCTGTTAAGTCAGGGATTGGGTGGGTAATATCATCTTCTGGCATTGACAAAATAGGAATTTGTGTAACTGAACCTGGTTTACCTTTAATACGACCTGCCCGTTCATATAGACCGGCTAAGTCAGTATACATGTAGCCTGGGTAGCCACGACGTCCTGGAACTTCCTTACGAGCGGCAGAAATTTCACGAAGAGCTTCTGCGTAGTTAGTGATATCAGTAATGATAATCAAAACGTGCATCCCAAGTGTGTAAGCTAGATATTCTGCACAAGTAATGGCCATCTTAGGAGTAGATAGACGCTCGATAGCAGGGTCATTAGCTAAGTTCATGAATAGAACAGAACGCTTAATAGCACCGGATTTTCTGAAGTCTTCAATAAAGAAGTTTGCTTCCTCGAAAGTAATACCAACAGCAGCAAAGACAACAGCGAATGGTTCTTTTGAACCACGGACTTGAGCTTGTCTTGCGATTTGAGCTGCGAGTTTTGAGTGTGGTAGACCTGAACCAGAGAAGATAGGAAGTTTTTGACCTCTAACTAGAGTGTTCAAACCATCGATAGCACTGACACCAGTTTGAATAAATTCTTCTGGGTAGTCACGAGCAACTGGGTTCAATGGAGCACCGTTAATATCTTCTGTTTTAACAGGGATAATTTCGCCGCCACCATCAATTGGGTTACCCATACCATCGAAAACTCTGCCTAAGATTTCAGGAGCAAGTTTTAGTTGGATACCATGACCTAAGAACATAGCCTTAGCATCATCGATCTTTAAGCCTTGTGATGAAGTGAACAATTGAACAACAGCACGGTCCTCATTAACTTCTAGGACCTTACCGAAACGTTCCTCACCATTGGCTTGTTTAATTTTAACAAGTTCATCGTATTTGACGCCTTCGACGCCTTCGACGAGCATTAGTGGGCCAACAACTTCTTTAATTGTTTTATACTCTTTTGCCATTATTGTTGTCCTCCTTTTGCTAATTTATCGTAGTCACTATCAATAGCAGCAATGCAATCCTTAAATTCCTTAGGGAAGTCTGCTTCCTTGACATATTTCATACGACCAATTCTTTCTCTGATAGGCATAGCTTCAATGAGCTTGAATGAAACATCATTCTTTAAAGCTTCTTGACCCTTTTCATACCAGTGAAGAATAGTATTTAGCATACCATATTGCTTTTGTAATGAAGTATAAGTATCAACTTCATGGAAAGCGATTTGGTGTAAGTAGTCTTCACGAATTGACTTAGTAACTTCAAGAGTTAAACGATCTTGGAATTCAAGTGAATCGACGCCGACTAGACGAACGATTTCATTGAGTTTAGCTTCTTCTTGGAGTAAAGCACGAGCCTTTTGGACTTGCTTTGTCCAGCCCTTTTGAACATTCTTATCATAATATTCTTCAAGAACATCATCATACAATGAATAGGACTTTAACCAGTCAATAGCTGGGAAGTGTCTACTACGAGCAAGTTGTGCACTTAAGCCCCAATAGACTTTAACGATTCTAAGAGTTGCTTGCGAAACTGGTTCTGAAGTATCGCCGCCTGCAGGAGAGACAGCACCGATAGCACTGACTGCACCTTTACGTCCATCTTTACCTAAGCAAGTAACGTAACCGGCTCTTTCATAGAAGCCTGCAATACGTGTTGCTAAGTAAGCTGGGTAACCTTCTTCACCAGGCATTTCCTCGAGACGGCTTGACATTTCACGAAGAGCTTCTGCCCAACGAGAAGTAGAGTCAGCCATGACAGCAACCTTATAACCCATATCACGATAGTATTCAGCAATTGTAATACCGGTATAAACTGAAGCTTCACGAGCAGCAACTGGCATATTTGAAGTATTAGCGATTAAGACTGTACGTTTCATGATAGATTCACCGGTCTTCGCATCTTGAAGTTCTGGGAATTCCATCAAAACGTCGGTCATTTCGTTTCCACGTTCGCCACAACCGATGAAGATAACGATATCAACATCTGCCCATTTTGCTAATTGGTGTTGAACAACTGTTTTACCAGATCCGAATGGTCCTGGAATACATGCGACACCACCGATAGCGATTGGGAAGAGTGTATCAATAACTCTTTGGCCGGTTGTCATTGGTTGAGTTGGTGATAATTTTTCAACATATGGACGTCCAACACGGACTGGCCAGTGTTGAATCATATTAATCTCATGCTCAACGCCTTTTTCATCTTTAATCTTTGCGATTGTATCTTCGATTTTAGCATCACCTTCATAAACCCAAGTAACTGTACCTGTGAGATATGGTGGTACCATTATCTTATGTAAAACGGCTTTTGTTTCGACGACTGTACCTAAGACGTCGCCGCCAGTGACTTTGTCACCAACTTTGGCCACTTTCTTAAACTTCCAGACCTTTTCACGGTTGAGCTTTGGAACTTCAATACCGAGTGGGATTTGGTCTCCAGCTTTTTCGTAAACGACAGCGAGTGGACGTTGAATACCATCATAAATAGATTCAATAAGTCCAGGTCCTAGTTCGACTGATAGAGCTTCGCCAGTTTGATAAACTGGTTCGCCAGGACCGATACCTGCTGTTTCCTCGTAAACTTGGACTGAAGCTTGATCGCCTCTGAGTTCGATAACTTCACCAATTAAGCGTTTTTCAGAAACACGAACAACGTCGTACAACTTGACGCCTGTCATGCCTTTGGCAACGACTAAAGGTCCGGCAACTTTCGAAATGACTCCTACTTTTTTATCATTCACAATAAATCACCCTCCTATAAAATATCCATGCCTATAGCTTTTTGAACATTATCTTTAATCTTCTTGAGACCAACACCCTTACTACCCTCTTGTGAAGGAATAGGAATGATGATTGGGAACGCTCTCTTGGCATATCTTTCGAGAGTGCTACTCATATTAATATACAAGGCTTCTTCAAGATAAATGACTTTGCAATCTCCATTGGCTAAGTCACGAATCTTTTCGTCAGCTTCTTGTGGAGTTTTTGCAATGATAGTTGTAATACCAACTGCATTGAACAAATAGATTTCACTAGATTGGCCGATTGCGGCTAGATCAATTTTTTCCATCTCTTGTTCCTCCTTTAATAATTAAGAAGATCGTTCGTATCCGCTTCATGATCAGAATAGATCAAACGGATATTCTTCGCTTCTGCTTGTTTTTCAAGATAGTAATAGACCAAAGGTCCAATACTTGAGAATTGAAGGCTATAGTTCTTCATAATCTCGAGTTTTAATTCGTCTAGGTATTTTTCAAGATTAGAAAGATTATGATCATCATCATAAGCCTTTAATCCTTTGGCAATACTTTCACCATATTCTTTTTTAACGAAATGCTTACTTAAGTTTTCACCTGTCAAAGCATATGCTGCAATGAAATCGTCCTTGTCTATGGTACCGTATCCGATATACATCTCTAAGAATTTATCGAGTGGCCATTTTAAAGATTGGCAACGAACTAGTGTTAAGATATTAGCAAAGTTAATAAAGTTAACATAATATGTTCTTAATGCTTCATCTTTATATTTGGTGTTTAATTCACTCATGATATATTCAAAGATGCAGGAATCGATAGTTGCACTTAAGACTCTTGGGTTTTTAATCGCCTTGGTCTTTTCTGCAATACCTTTCAGTAATGGTTCATAAGCTTCAGGAATGTGATCGTAGTTTCCTTTAGTGATTGCGTCAACTAAAAGATCTTTATTAATCGCCCCTGTAGTTACGAAGTTATCATTATGAGGAAGATTAAACATTCTGGATTTATAAATAACCTTAATGTTTTGAGCATCGTTTTGGAGATAGAACAAATCCATGACTGGATTGCCTGGAACAACCTCGTTAAAGAATGCTTTAACTTTGGCCATTTCTCCATTAACAATTTCCTCTAATGTATTACCGGTCGCGCCATAACCCATATCAGCTAAAGATTGCTTAAACTGAGCATCTTCTAATTTGAAGAGCTTTGAGAGTTTAGCTTTATCTAGTAATGTGGATTCAACGCCTTTGACAGCACCACAAGCGTAACTGTAATCCATTCTATGCTCCTTTACCGAATAGTAGTTTTGCTATTTCGGCTTCATATTGTTCTTTGATGTTTTCTAGCAATACCGTGTAGCTGTGGTCGATATCATAACTCTTACCTTTGATAATGAAGCCACCATTAATAGCAGCTGGTTGTTTATCAAGTGTAAGATGATACTTGTTTCCAAGTGTCTTGTTTAGAACATCAAGTTCAGCATCTTTCTTTGTTGAGAAAAGCTTTTGGTATTTGCTATATTCATCTTTTGAGACACAAATTGTCTCATTGCCTTGAATGTCTTCAGCTTTAAGAATCTTGATAACTAATTCACTTAGTTCTTTATCGCTAATCTTTAAGAGTTGCTTGTGAGCACCCTCAACAGCTTTAGCAATGGATTCTTTCTTTTCAAACAAGGCTTTTTGTTTGGCAGTTTGTTCAACTTGGGTAAGCGTTGTATTAACATAATTCTCGCCGGCTTTCTTAGCAGAATCTACGATGAGATCTGCTTCAGCTTTGTAACCAGCAAGTACGCTTGTTTCCAATGCTTTAGCCTTTGCTTGGCCTGCATTGATTATTTCTTGGGCTTCCTTGTTTCCTTTTTCTTCGATTTTCTTGTAGATTGAATTGTTGTTAGCCAATTTAATCACCCATTTTCTTTAGTTTAGAATACTAAGCTACTGGAATTCCGAAGATTAAGAGGATTGATACAAGTAAACCAAGAATAGCGTAGGTTTCGACTAAAGCGGTCATAGTCATACCCTTGACGAAGTTATCTGGTGATTTACCAGTTAATTGAATAGCGGCAGCGGCTGCTTTTCCTTGATAGATACCGGAAACGAGTCCAGCAATACCGATAGGAAGTCCTGCACCAAAGAAGGACCAGCCTGTTGCGACTGAAATAGTGACATTAGCGCCTAATAGACCTGTGTTAACCATGATAAGGACTGCGGCTAAGAAACCGTAGATACCTTGAGTTCCTGGAAGAGCTTGTAGAACGAGTAATTTACCGAATAGTTCTGGTTTTTCGCTTGAAACACCAGCGGCTGATTTGCCTGCAATACCAACACCAATGGCTGATCCACAACCAGCTAGTGCTGCTGCAAGTGCTGCGCCTAGGACAGCAATTGATTGACCTGACATATTTTCAAACATAGTTTTAAGTCTCCTTTTCCTTTTTTATTTGCCATCTTTGATTTCATTTACGTACTTATATTCAAGTGTGAGAGGTTTGAAATCTAGGCCTCCACCTTCGTAGAATTTCCCATAGAATTCGATATATTGTAGACGGCTATCGTGGACGTATGCGGATAATAATCCCATAGCCATATTGAAGATATGACCAATAACGTAAACGATAATCGAGAAGACAATACCGATAATAGGGGTGCCACCGACCATACCAGCCAACATATTCATAACGAAGCCGATAATTGCTGTGGACATAGCTAGAGCAAGAATTCTAGCGTAAGATAGAACGTCACTAAGGTAACTTGTGATGTTATAAACACCTTTAAGTCCACCCACGACTTTGCCAATTCCCTTAGCCTTACGACCAGCTGTAAAGAGAATAATTGCAATGCCGACTAGTGCGATAATTTCACCGACAGTCATAACGATAGGTGGTATCGTTGGTTGTGTTGGCAACATGTTAGCGCAGAATTGGGATAACGTTAGTGAACCACCAACTAAGACTAGAACCCAGCTAATTTGGTCAAAAATTCCATCGAGTGGATGACCAGATTTAAACTGCATAACACACTTCATAATTAAGCCACATGATAAGTGACAGACACCGATAATCAATGTGAATAGAAGCATCGTAATTGGATCATCTTGTGGAACGAACCAAATATGTGGAATGAGTTCTGCTCCGAAATAACTTCCGAAGACAACTCCCCAGATCGTAGTAGTAATACTACCGAGGAAGAACACGTTAATGAGTTTTCCAAACGATCCTCTTGGCTTCATAACTTTCTTAATAAAAAGTGTACCTAAGAAGAGAATAATACCGTAACCGACATCAGCCATCATAATTCCGAAGATAACCCAATACCAGAGTGACATCACCGGGTTTGGATCCATATCGTCTTTTGTTGGATGTGCGAACATATCAGTGATAGGTTCGAAGTTACTAGCGAACTTGTTGTTCTCAAGAGCAACAGGTGCGTTCTCTCCTTCTTCAGGATCAACGAATTCGTAATCAAAGGTATCTGTTGCCGATTTGATTGCGTTAACAACTCTTTCTTGGCGGCTGGTCTTAATCCAACCTTCAAGGTAGACAGTGTCCACAGTTGTTTGGACTGGAGCGGCTTTTAAAGCTGTCACAGTCTTCATTTCATCGCTGAAGATCTTAATGCTTTCCTCTTGTTTTGCCCATTCTTTCAAATGTGCTTCCGTTTCTGCAATCACCTTTTGGTTTGCAGCAACGAGTGTGTCTTTTTCGCTCATCAATTCTTTGACGGTCTTGTCTACGTTAGGTAAAGCTATTTCAACGAAACCGACTGTCTTAAATTGATCCATCTCAGAAGCATCATCATCTTTCCAGTTGGCGATGAGGACTGCTTGTGAATCCGTGGTTTGTCCAAGATATTGGAGTTCACCCTTGAAATTCTTTTCTATTTCCTTGAATTGTTCAAGTTGTTTTAATGGAATAAAACCAACATGAATAACGGTAAACTTAGACTTAGAAATTGTTGACAATTTCCCAGTTAAGCCTTCCCAAGGAAGTAGGGATTTCTTGAATTCATTAGCAGCATCATTTTCAGCCTTCAGACGTGAAATTGTGTTATCGGCATCCTCAATCTTTGTTAAGAGGTCATCTGGCTTGTTAGAGTCAGGATTGACGAAATCTTTGTAATCAACCACGATAAGATGAGAAAACTTTTCTTTGAGTTTTTCTTTCTCTTTGAATGGTTTAATTACCGACAAAGACTTTTGGGTACGTTGCACAAAATTCTCTTCTTTTGAGGCATCGAGCGATTCATGAGTGTTCTCGGTGGAGATAACCATTACTTCACCGACTCTTTGCAGAGCTTTTAAAACTTTTTCTTCATCCTCTTTGAGGACAACGAGTTTTAGTTTCTTTACTGGTACAATCATGATTCGACGACCTTCTTCATAATGTAACTAATTGCAATATCAATTCTACTATCCGCTAATGAAACTGTTTCACGACTAGTTTTGTCGTATTTCGCTTGAAGGTCTTTGGATTTAGATGCAGCTTGCGCTTTAGCATCCTTATCTAAGTTCACTTCTTGCTCTTTAGCTTCTTTAAGCATTGCAGCGCCTTTCTTATCAGCTGACTGTTGGGCAGCTACTAATAGTTGTTCAACTTTCTTGTTAGCATCGAGTTTGGCTTGCTCAGCCTTAGCTTCAGCAGCTTGAATAGAATCTAAAATTGACATTCAATCACCACCTTTCGTCATAGATTATAACATAATCTATTTTTAAGGGGTACCAAAAAAGATACTTTTTAATACATATATGTATTATCAACAAAAAATAAAGAAAAACTTCTGCAAACGCTTTCAAGATTAACGCCGATAACTAGGCGTTTTTTCATTTTTGGCGATTTCTAATCGAAATTGTAAAAAAAAGGCGGAAAAAAACATTTTCGCCTTTATCTTTATTTATAGTTAGTATAATTTATGTTTATTATATTTACTTGGTTCCAAAGAGCCGATCTCCGGCATCTCCTAAGCCCGGAACAATGTAACAATTTTCATTTAAATGGTCATCTTTGGCAGCTAAATAAATGTCAACATCTGGGTGGTCTTGTTGGACTTTATTAATCCCGGTATCAACCCCAACTAGACAAATCAATTTAATCGTTTTAGCTCCCGCTTTTTTCACAATTGAAATAGCAGCAGAAGCACTACCACCGGTGGCTAACATTGGATCAAGGATGAAGACTGTACCATCTTTAATTTCTTCTGGAAATTTAGCATAGTATTCACATGGTCTTTTGGTAGTTTCATCGCGGTACATCCCGATATGCCCAATTTTAGCATTTGGAATCATAGCATGAATACCATCGACCATCCCAAGTCCGGCTCTTAAAATTGGAATAAGCACAACTTTCTTGGATAGTTGTTGCCCGGTAGTTTTACAAATTGGAGTTTCAACTTCCACTGGAACTGTATCAAGATCTCTTGTGATTTCATAGGCCATAAGCCCAGCGATTTCATCGAGATTTTCTCTAAAATCTTTGGTCCCTGTGTCCTTGTTACGCATCGTGGTAAGTTTGTGATTGATTAATGGATGATTCAAAATAGTTAACATGTTTCTCCTCCTAGGCGTGTAATGGCCTTCCTTTAACCAAGGCTAAAACCTCGGCTTTTAAACTTGCGAGTAAAGCTGTATCATTCGGGTTTTTTAAGGCCCGAGCAATAATGGATCCCACTTGAGTGAATTCTTTTTCCTTAAAACCGCGGGTTGTCATGGCTGGAGTTCCGAGCCTAATTCCCGAGCAGTAAGCCGGTTTTTCGCTGTCGAATGGAATCGCATTTTTGTTACAAGTAATATTGATCGAATCAAGTAAGACTTCGGCTTGTTTACCAGTGAGTCCAACGCTAGCTTTAACATCAACTAGCATTAAGTGATTATCACTCCCACCAGAAACAATTCTAAAGCCTTCATTTTGTAATGATTTAACTAAGGCTTGGCAGTTCTTTAAAATCTGTTTTTGATAATCTTTAAAACCAGGTTGTAAAGCCTCACCAAAGCAAACTGCTTTGGCAGCAATAATATGTTCTAATGGTCCACCTTGAATACCTGGGAAAATTCTTCGGTCTAAAATGGCACCATATTTCTCTTTGCATAAAATTAAACCGGCTCTTGGACCTCTTAAAGTCTTATGAGTGGTGGTAGTAACGAAATCAGCATATGGAACTGGTGATTCATGAAGCCCAACTGCAACTAGACCAGCAATATGAGCCATATCAACCATTAAATAAGCTCCAACTTCATCGGCAATTTCTCTAAATTTCTTAAAATCAATTTTACGAGGATATGCACTTGCGCCACAAACAATTAATTTTGGTTTTACTTCTAAGGCAATTCGACGAACTTCATCATAATCAATTTGTTCGGTCTTTTTATCTACTCCATAACTATGGAATTCATAGTTCATACCCGAAAAGTTTAAAGGATGACCGTGTGACAAATGTCCCCCAGCATCTAAAGCCATACCTAAAACCTTATCGCCATGATTTAAGATAGCTGCATAAACGCCCATGTTGGCTTGAGTGCCAGAATGAGGTTGCACATTAGCATGTTCTGCTCCAAATAGTTTTTTGGCTCTTTCAATGGCTAAAGTCTCCGCTTTATCAATGACATAACAACCACCATAATAACGTTTACCCGGATAACCTTCAGCATATTTATTAGTCAGAATACTGCCGGCTGCGGCTAAAACATCATCAGAAACAAAGTTCTCTGAAGCGATGAGTTCAATATGAGATAATTGGCGTTCTTTTTCTTCTTCAATAATGGCTTCAATGGCTTTATCTTTCATCATTCTCACCCCGTTCATAAGCTTTAATCTTGCGAATTCTATTACAGTGTCTTCCCTCTTCAAAGGTAGCACCAAGGAAAATTTGAATTGCTTCTTCAATAAAAGAAGCTGTCATAAACCGTGAACCAAAGGCTAAGATATTGGCATCGTTATGTTCTTTGGCTAAACGAGCAACTTCTAAGTTATAGACTAAGGCACAACGAATACCTTTAACTTTATTAGCAGAAATTGAAACTCCAATTCCAGAGCCACAAATTAACACTCCATAATCTGCTTCTTTCTTAGCGACCCCTTCGGCCACTTTAAAAGCAAAATCTGGATAATCGACCGATTCTTCACTGAAGGTTCCAACATCTTGAATGTTATAACCTCTTTTTCTGAGGAATTCAGCCACCTCATTTTTCATATTATATCCCGCATGATCGGATCCAATCATTATTTGCATTACTTTGTACCCCACACTTCTTTAATTTCTTTTAAACTAATTGCACCTTCACGTAATATTTTAGGTTCTTTACCCGTCAAATCGACCACAGTTGTGGCTAATCCACTGCCAGCATCGCCCGCAATAATACCCCGAATCTTTTCATTAAATACTTTTTCAACTTCGGCTGAAGTTAGTAAACTTGGTTGACCAGACATATTCGCACTTGTTAATAAAATCGGTTCTTGTAATGAAGTGAGAACTTCTGCTACCACTGGTTCAGGCACTACCCTTAATGCGATAGTTTTAGACCCTGCCGTTACATAATCTTGAATATTTTCTTGTTTCAAAACCACAATCGTTAATGGGCCAGGCAAGAAAGTTTCTACAATTCTTCTTTGTTGAGCATTGATTTTACCATAACTATAAAGCATATCAACACTTGGAACTGCCATAGCAAAGGCCTTATTAGTAGGTCTTCCTTTAACTTCAACCAGTTTTTGATAGGCTTTTTCGCTTCTTGCTAAACAAGCTAACCCCATCACAGTATCGGTTGGAATTGCAATAACTTCATCATTAAAAAAAAGAGGGATAATTTGACTATAGTCTTTCTTTTCAAAGATAATAGTTTGCATAGTATCACCTCTTTCCGTTATATCTTATCACAATTAATTGCGCCACTCAATAATTCTAATTATTGTTTTGAATTTTTCTTGAATACTTGTTCTCATCATAATGTGAGAAGGTTTCATAGGCAGATGGAATAACAATTAAGGTTAAAAGTGTGGAAGTTACCATACCTCCAGCCACAACAGCAGATAAGGAGGCTAATAAAGTTCCAATTCCACTTGAAATCGTAAAGATTAATGGTAATAAGCCAAAGATAGTAGTTAAGGAGGTCATTAAGATTGGTCTTAATCTTTCACAACTGGAGTTGATGATGGCATCTTGACGCTTTTGCCCCTCATCTCGCATTTGCTTAACGCGGTCGAGCAAAACAATGGCGTTATTGACAACGACACCAACCAACATAATCATCCCAATAAAGGAACAAACATTGAGTGAATAACCCAAGAAATAACATAAGACAATTGAACCTGTAAAGCCCATCGGTAAGGATAACATAATAATTAGTGGAACTTTAAAGGATTGGAATTGAATGGCCATAACTGCGTAAACTAAGACCACTGAAATACATAAGGCCACTAGTAAGCCACTAAAAGCTTCATTCATAAAGTGGTTGGAACCTTTATAAACAATTTTGACACTATCTGGGAAGTTCAAATCATTAATTGATTTTTCTAACGCTTGATTCATCTTACCCGAAGTCATATCGGAAGTAATCCGAGCATAGACAGTTGCGGCACTATAATTATTGATTCTAGTTAAGGTTGAATAGCCGGTTACGTATTGAACTGAAGCAATATCTTTTAGATAGATATACTTATTTGGAGTTAAGGCATCGTTATCGTCATCGTAAGAATAAACAACTAAATCCAAAATATCAGAAACACTTTGAACTTGGCTTTCTTGATAGCCAATCACTAGTTCATAAGACTCTTCATTATAAGTAATTGACATGAGTTTAGTGCCATCCACCGCGGCATATAAGGATTGAGAGACCGCAGCTGGATTTAATTCAGAACTTAAACCCATCTTAGTAATCTTTTCATAATCATAGGTTAGTCGCGCTTCTTGAGCACCAACACCTAAGTCAGTTTTAATATTAGTTAAGTCACCACGGTCTTCTAAGACCTTAGTAACAGCACTGACATAATCATCTAAGTCATCCCGATTCTCGCATTGGACTTGAATAGCAACATCCGCCAAATAATCACTCATAGATCCACCAGTAATATCGCTACCAAAGTTATCAACTTGTTCAATAAGTAATGATTCACATTCAATACCTGCAAGTCGCGTTTTCATTTCATTAGCAATATCGGATAATGAAGTGCTTCTTTCTGTTGATGGTGTGACATTGATAGTGAAGGAAGCTAAGTTTGAAGAATAAGTGTCACTAACTGCAAATTCCTTATCACCAATTGTGACATAAACATGCTCAATCTCTTCCATTCCACTTAAACGGTTCTCAATAATCTTAACTGTTTTTTCGGTCTCGGTTAAAGAGGTGCCACTTGGCATCGTGAGATCAATAGTAACTTTACTTTGATCAGTCTCAGGTAAGAACTCAAAACCAATCTTAGGAATTAAGAAAACAAAGATAACTGCCATGCCCGCCACACTCAAGAATAAAACTGATTTATGGAAACGGACAACGAAGGAAATAATTGAATGATAAATTGCTAAGAACTTCTTAGCGAACTTACTGGCAAAAGCCGTAAAGACATCAGAAATCTTTCTGGTCTTATATTTTTCTTCTTCCTCTTTATTTTGATAAAAGACTTTAAAGAGTAAAGGCACGATAGTAAAGGCTACTAAACAAGAAGCAATCAA
>JAQUTO010000076.1 GCA_028694305.1 Bacilli bacterium | reverse complement strand
AATGAAATTGCTAGTCAATATGGCGATGATTTGGAAGATTTCTTAAATGCTTTAGATGGTTTCTTCCAAAATCAATCTTATCGTGTTTTGGCTCAACTTATTCGGATTTATGAGACCCAGGGTGGTGTTATCTCTACGATGGCCAAATCCATTTTAGATGACATTGCTTTTAAAAAGACGAGTGCCTTAGAACTCTTTAAAATGAAGAAGCGGAAAATAGCCGAGTTTCTTTCAATGTGGATCTTTGCTTTTGCTTCCTTACTTTATTTAAGAGTGGGACTAAAAGATTATTATCTAGAAGTTCTAAATAAAAATTTATTGATTCCTGTCTTCTTAGTTTTAGTGCTATTCCTAATGGCAACTTATAGTGCCTTCCAAGGCTTCAAAAACATTAGTTTTGAGGATAAAGTATGAAACTAGAAAATATCTTAGAAAAGGTCCTTCCTAAAAAGAAAAATAATGAACCAAATAAGTTACACTTACAGATGCAATTCATCAACTTTTTAGCTTACTTTAATGCGTATATTAGTTGTGGTTCCAATGTCTACCAGGCTTTAAAAGAAACCACGAATAACTTACAAGAAGAAGTTCAGCATTATGTTTTAGAATTAGTCGCTGCCATCGATACTGACAAGAGTATCAAGCCATATTTAGATTTTGCCCGGAAGTTTGATAATGAAACGATTACGCAAATCGTAACTATGATTTATCAATTGAGTTTAAATGGCTTGGGCCTTGAGCAGATCGAGCAGATGTTACCACTGCTAGAGAGATTAAAAAACATCACAATTAGCGAGTATATTAAGAAAGAAGGGGACAATTTAAATGTTTATCTAATGACTCCCTTACTAGGAGTTACAATTGTGAGCATTTTCTTCTCGATAGGGGTCCTAACTAGCATTATGGTAGGAATTTAAAATGTCAAATAAGGTCAGCTTGTTATTATGTATGTTTTTCTTACTGCAGTTTGTGATTTTTTGTGGCGATATTATCGGCTATCAACTTGCATTATCAAAAGCTTATACAGTCACCACGTATGTGAATGATTATGTCTCTAATAAAGGAGTGATTGATGATGAAATCCAAGAGTACGTCTCAAATTCATTACACAGCAGTATCGTCTGCACTAATTCCTGCAGCGCTAGCAGTGGTGCCAGTCTTGACTATTCTATACAAATTGCCTACACACCAATTCTGGGTATTCTTAAAGAATATGCTGGGGATGCTGTTTTAAGTCAAAGAGTATATATCAAATAAAGGAGGGGAAATATATATGGGAGAATTTAAGGCTCAAATTCTAGGTATTATTTTAGTCTTAAGTATTTTTGCCGCATTAAGCTCACCAGTGAAAACATCTTTCACTAACGCTTGGAGTGCAATTAGCAATCAAATATCATCACAAATCTCTGCTGCAGCAACACCTTAGTTTTTGTTTACTTTCTTAACCTTCTTTGTTATAATCGTTAGTTGTGAGGTGTTATTATGGAAATTGAAAAGAAATTCATTGAAATTCTTAGAAAAAAAATCGGTGATAAAGAGGTTAAATCTGATACCGATCTTAGAGGTCTTGGTATTGACTCACTTGACTTAGTTGAAATTATTATGGAGTCTGAAGATGTCTTTGGAGTTCAATTCTCAAATGAAGAATTAAATAACTTCCAAAAGGTCTCGGACGTCGTCAAAGCGATTGAAGCAAAGAAAGCTTAGTTTATTAACCAACCTTAACGAGGTTGGTTTTTTATAGAGGTGTAAGAATATGGCGCTATTAGAAGTTTCAAATCTCAAAAAGGAGTTCAATGGAGAACCCCTCTTTCATGATGTGAACTTTAATCTAAATAATGGTGAAAAGATGGCAATTATCGGCAACAACGGGGTCGGTAAAACCACCATTTTAAAGATGATCTTAAAAGAGTTGGATATTGATGAAGGAACTATTCATATTGACCGTAACGCCACAGTTGGATATCTTTCCCAAGTCATGATTTCTTCCTTTGATAATACCCTTTATCAAGAGATGCTTTTATCATTTGAGGGTGTCTTAAAACTGGGGACTGAACTTAAGAGTTTAGAACAGGAGTTAAGTCACAATCCTAATGATCAAATCCTGATTAAAAAATATGGGGAACTTGAAACAAGATTTACTAATGCTCATGGCTACGATTATGAATATCTAATCGCAATGATGACATCTAAATTCGGTTTTAGTAAAGAAGATTATTCGCGTAAAATATCCGAATTTAGTGGGGGAGAACGCAATAAAATCGCTTTTACTAAGTTGTTGCTGAATAAACCAGATTTATTGATTTTAGATGAACCGACTAACCACTTGGATGTGGAAACAGTTGAGTGGCTAGAAGACTATCTTAAATCTTATGAAGGTAGTGTTTTAATTGTGACTCATGACCGTTATTTCATTGATGCAGTTTGTGATAAGGTTGTTGAGATTGCTAATCATACATCTGATGTTTTTAATGGAAACTATTCTTATTATCTCAATGAAAAAGTTTTAAGGTATGAACAACAATTACAAGCCTACAATCTTCAACAAAAAGAGATTGAGCATTTAGAGACCCTAATTAAAAAATTCAAACCAAAGCCAACTAAAGTAGCCTTGGCTAGAGATAGAGAAAAGAAATTGGCCAGAATTCTTGATAATAAAATTGATGCTCCTAAGAATAGAACTAAAAAAGTAGCCTTTAATCTAAGAACAGTCGATGACCGTAGAGTTCGGCAATTCACTTTATCTGATTTTATGTTTGGCTATGATAAGCCTTTAGCGGAGAATGATCTTAATCTTAGCGTCTTTTTTGGGGATAAAATTGGTATTATTGGCCCGAATGGGATTGGTAAAACGACTTTACTTAAAACGATTGCAGGCATGTTACCTGCTTTAGGTGGAAAGATGCAAAAGCATCGTGATTTAAGAATGGGTTACATTGATCAAAATCAAATTCAGATTAGTTCAACCAAGACTGTTTATGATTATTTCCATGATGAATATCCGAGTTTAGATAAGTTTGATGTTTATCATAAACTGGGTGCCTTCCTTTTTACTGGGGAAGATGCTTTAAAAGAAGTCAATTCTTTAAGTGGTGGCGAGAAGGTTAGACTTTCTTTTGCAAAACTCATGATGAAGAAATATGACATTTTGTTGCTAGATGAACCAACCAATCACTTGGATATGGATACAAGAAAAGTCTTAGAGAGTGCTTTAAGAGAATATCCTGGCACCATTATCTTTGTTTCGCATGACCGTTATTTTATTGATGAGTTAGCGGCTAAACTAATCGTAATTAAGAATAATGCTGTGACTATCTTTGCAGGAGATTATGCCAGTTATCAAAGATCACTTAAGGGGATTGTAGTTAAAGAAGTCAAAGTAGAGAAGCCTGACAGTGAAAAGGTCACCAAGGTAAAGACGCAAAAGAAGGGATCAAGACTAAGTCCAGCTAAACTTGAAGCGAAGATAGCCAAGTTAGAGGATGAAATTGATAATCTACAACAGTTAATGTATGAAGAAGAATATTATACTGATTCTAGAAAGATGGAAGAATTAGATAATGCGATTACTGATAAAAAGATTGAATTAGATAAACTGACCGAGGAATACTTAGAGAAAATCCAAGAATCAGAGTAAATATTATGAAGTTTTATAAGATGAATGATAGGATGGTTGGAACTTTTATTTATGTAACTGTATTTTTTGCACAATTGCCAAGTTGAAAATTATTTTTTTTGTGTTATCATATAATTAATAGAGGTGAGACCCATGGGTTTTTGGAACGCAGAAGTGTCAAAAAATAGTCTAGAAGATTGTCTATAGTAAACAACAAAAAGGGAGATGCTAATTATGTTTAAGTATTTACTTGTCATAATGGCTTTATGTTTGTCGATTTCTGGTTCCACTCAAAACAGTAATTATTCCAATACATCCGTACTTGATAGTGATAACGATAAATCTCATCTAACACAATACATTGCGTTAAATGAATTAAAAACAATAACTCTCGGAGCGGGAGAAAGTGTGTCTTATCTATTTTCTTTTGCCGATTCTAGGTATTATACTATTGAGACTTATGGATCAAGCGATACATACTTATCAATGACCCTAAATGGTTTTACATTTACAAATGATGATAGCGGGGATGGCTCAAATGCTCGACTAAGTTTTGTGGGAATTAACGGCCAAACGGCGATTTTTACTGTTAGATTATATAACGCAAATAGTACCGGCACATTTTCCATGAGAATTCGTAAACAACAATTTGTGATGTTCACAAATTTTTACGATGCTTATCACAGCACCGTAACTCATTCAGATACGGCTGAATCACTTTTTTCAAGCACTTATGATACGCATGTATATTTTGATTACACATCAACTTCTGCTGCAAGTCTTGGAGTGACGGGGTTTCCATTGATGGATGGAGATGTTCTTTTCTTTGCTGGACACGGCGATGGAT
>JAQUTO010000075.1 GCA_028694305.1 Bacilli bacterium | reverse complement strand
CAACCATTGGGATTGTAACTAACTTGATTTTGATTGCCATTAAAGTTGTTGCTGGATTATTTGCCAACAGTATTGCGCTCATTGGTTCAGCTTTAGATAGTATTGCTGATATGGGCAGTTCTATTGTAACTTTGGTGGGTTTTAAAGTCAGTTCCAAACCAGCCGATAAGGAACACCCTTATGGGCATCAAAGAGTTGAATATGTAACAGGACTAGTCATCTCAATTATCATCATTGTAATTGCTATTGAATTACTCATAACTTCTATTCAAAAAATCATCACCCCAGAAGTGGTGACATATTCCGTTTTAACCTTTGTGATTTTGGGTATTTCTATTTTGATTAAAATTGGTCAATGCTTTGTTTATCGTGGCTTGGCCAAAAGGATTAATTCAGTGGCTTTATTTGCCGCTTCAGTCGATGCTAGGAATGATGTCTTATCTTTAAGCACAATTTTAGTTGGAACCATTGTTGCTTTAGTCGCTAATGTTAACCTCGATGGTTACTTAGGTGTTCTAGTTGCAATCTTTGTTTTCATCTCGGGTATTTCCTTAGTGAAAGATTCGATTAATCCTTTATTGGGTATTAAACCAGATCAAGAATTAGTCAATAATATTATTGCTGACATTAGGAAGCATCCAGAAGTGCTAGGCTTCCATGATTTTTATATTCATTCTTATGGGGCGAGCCGTGCTTTTGCTTCAATGCATATTGAAATGGATGGAAAGAGAGATGCCTTTAAGTCACATCAAATCTTAGATGGGATTGAACGGGAAATTAAAGATAAATATCAAGTTGAATTAGTTATTCATTGGGATCCAGTGCATGTTAATGATCAAGAACTAAAATTGCTCAAAAAAGCAGTACTTAATTTGTTACATCAAATTGATCCAAAACTTAAAATGCATGACTTCCAAAAAGAAGTTAAGGGTGATAAAACTTTGTTACTCTTCGATGTGGTTTTACCTGAGCAAGAAGAGTTAAGTCAAGCGACGATTTTAGAACAGTTAAATCAAGGCGTTAAAAAGCTAAATCCTAGTTATGAAATCGAGGTTGAGTTTGACGATAATTATTTAGGACAGGAGGCTTCAAAATGATTATTATTGAAATGGAAAATGGCAAAGAGATTAAGATTGAATTAGACTACAAGAATGCACCAAATACCTGTAAGAATTTTGTTTATCTTGCCGACAAAGGTTTTTATGATGGACTAATCTTCCATCGGGTCATTAAGAATTTTATGATTCAAGGTGGAGACCCACAAGGCACTGGTGAAGGTGGACCAGATTATTGTATCAAGGGTGAATTTAGTGATAATGGAGTTAATAACAAACTTAAGCATACGAGCGGTGTTATCTCAATGGCTCGTGCCCAAGATCCAAATTCGGCAGGTAGTCAATTCTTTATCATGCATAAAGAAGCTCCACATTTAGATGGGGGTTATGCCGCCTTTGGTCGGGTAGTTTCGGGTATGGATGTGGTCAATGAAATTGCTACTACTAAAACCGATATGTTTGATAAGCCATTAAAAGAACAAAAAATCAAAACAATTAAAGTTGTTGATGAAGAAGTAGTTGAACCTACTAAAATCCACTAACTTAATTGAATAGTTAGGGCTTTTCGGCTATAATACTTGAGACTAGGGGTGAAAGTATGGAAGAAAAAGAAGAACAAGTCAGAAGTTTGTCTGACCAAGAACAATTTCGCAGAGAAAAGGTTCAAAAAATAAGAGATTTAGGGATTGATCCTTTTGGACATAAGTTTGAAAGAACTCATCTCTCTAGTGACATAAAAAAAGAATTTGCAGGTAAAACTCACGAAGAATTAGAAGCCTTAGCTGCTCCAGTTACAATTGCTGGGAGAATTATGGCAATTCGTGATATGGGTAAAGTTGCTTTTTTAACCATTCAAGATTTAGGTGGCACCATTCAAGTTTATCTTAGAAAAGATGCTGTTAGTGAATTAGAATGGAATGTTTATAAATTAGCCGATTTAGGCGATATTGTTGGTATTAGTGGAACTGTTATGCTCACTAGAACTGGTGAGATTACCATTAAATGCAAACAATATACTCATCTTTCTAAAGCCTTAAGACCATTACCAGAAAAGTATCATGGTTTAAATGATGTTGAGGAGCGTTTTAGAAGAAGATATGTTGATTTAATTATGAATGAAGATGCAAGACGGGTGGCCTTAGCTAGACCACGTATTATTCGTGCTATCCAACACTATATGGATGGGCAAGGTTTTATTGAAGTTGAAACTCCAGTCTTACAACCAATTTTAGGTGGAGCGGCAGCTAAGCCTTTCATCACCCATCATAATACACTTGATATGGACTTCTATTTAAGAATTGCTACTGAGTTATCCTTAAAACGTTTAATTGTTGGTGGCTTAGAAAAAGTCTATGAAATTGGGCGTTTATTTAGAAATGAAGGTATGGATACTAAACATAATCCAGAATTCACTACTATTGAGGCTTATCAAGCTTATGGCGATTTGTCAACAATGATGGATTTATGCGAAAACTTAATTCGAAGTGTTGCCATTGAAGCTAATGGCAGTCCAATTGTCCATCGGACTGATGCAGATGGTAATGTCATTACTATTGATTTCTCAAAACCTTTTGCGCGAATGGATATGACTGATTTTGTCAAACAAGAAACGGGTATTGATTTTAGAAAAGTTACTTCGTTTGAAGAAGCCAAAAAGATTGCGATAGAACATCATCTTGAAGTGCCAAAACACTTTACCGGTGTTGGGCATATTATTGAATTATTCTATGATGAATATTGTGAAAAGAAGACTGTGCAACCAACCTTCGTTAGTGGCCATCCAATTGAGATTTCGCCATTGGCAAAGAAAGATCCAAAAGATCCACGGTTCACTCAACGCTTTGAACTCTTTGTGATGGGCAGTGAGTATGCCAATGCTTTTACCGAACTCAATGATCCAATTGATCAATTAGAGAGATTCCAGAATCAATTGAAGGAAAGAGAATTAGGTAATGAAGAAGCCAACCAAATCGATTATGACTTTGTTGAAGCTTTGGAATATGGAATGCCACCATGTGGTGGAATTGGTCTCGGAATTGATAGATTAATTATGTTATTAACTGAAACTTATTCAATTCGAGAAGTCTTACTCTTCCCACAAATGAAAAGTAGATAAATAAATAAAGGAGCTTATGCTCCTTTTTATTTTTGCCACTTTTCAAAAAGTCTTAAATGTGCTAATAATAAAAAAGAAAAGAGGAGAAACACTATGCAACAATATCATAAAAAGTTTCTTGATTTAAGTAATGGAGAGCGTCTAGCGTATTTAGAAGAAGGAAAAGGGAAGCAAACCTTGCTCTTAATTCATGGTAACATGTCTTCTTCAATTCATTGGACACCATTAATTGAGCGGTTAGGTAATGAATATAAAATCATTGCTCCAGATATGCGGGGCTTTGGTGACAGTAGTTACAAGCAACGTTTTGATTCATTAGAACCACTCGCAGACGATATTCATGAATTCTATACCAAGTTAGGCTTAAAGAATTTTGTGATTGCCGGTTGGTCAACTGGTGGTGGGGTAGCAATGTTACTCGCTGCCAAGTATCCAAATGATGTCAAAAAGATTATTTTAATGGATTCGATGTCAGTGGCTGGTTATCCTATCTTTAAGAAAGACGCTAATGGAGCACCTATTATTGGTCAAGTGTATCCAAGTAAAGAAGAAATGGCTAAAGATCCATTGCAAGTGGCTGCAGCCGCTAAATGCATTGAGGATAAAAATGCACCATATATGACCCAACTTTGGAATTTAGTTATTTATAATGTTGGGACTAAACCAAGTGAAGAAGATAATAAAATCTATTTAGCCGAAACATTTAAGGAAAGATGTTTGATTGATATTGATTGGAGTTTAACTCAATTTAATATTACTTCCTTACCAGGATTTTATGGAATGGGAAATGGTTTAGCCAATCAGATTAAGCAACCAATGTTAATTCTTTGGGGTGAAAATGATTTAACTGTTCCAAAGATTATGACCGATCAAAATGTTGCTTCGTTCCCACAAGCTAAATTTGAAATTATTAAAGGCTCAGGGCATTCACCATTAATGGCAGCGCCTGATAAACTTGCCGCAGAAGTTAAAGCATTTATAGGATAAAGAAAAGGTGGTTTCAAACCACCTTTTAATATTTAAACATACCTTTGCGTAATAACTGCATTGCATCATCAACAATCTTATTAACCTCAGCTTCATCTGGATCATGGTCAGTGAAGGCAATAATCTTTAAACCCAAGAAGTTAGTTATACCCATTAAGGAATAAGCTAAATTCATAGTATCAATCTTATCGGTTACTTCACCTTTTTCCGTGGCGGCTTTTAAGCCAATGGCATATTTTTCAGCAAATGAAGTGTAGTAGTAAATAAATAATGGTTTATCGACAATCAAGGATTGCCAAATAATGGTATAAGCATATGGGTTTTTAATGATGTAAGT
>JAQUTO010000074.1 GCA_028694305.1 Bacilli bacterium | reverse complement strand
TGAAAAAGGCCACCGCAGCTAAGATAGCACAATATGGGAATAAAACGTTCATTGTCCCCGCCAAATCCATAAAGGCACCCGATAAAATAGGAGTAATAATTTGGGCCGCCATACTAGCGGTATAGTAATAACCAGTAAACTTACCAACGTCCCCTTCTTTACCCATTTCAACGACCATTGGATAAGAATTAACGTTAATTGTGGCCCAACCGATACCGGCTAAAGCCATAACTACATAAGACAAGGCACGGGTTTGGACATTTAAGAAAGAACCAATGACAAATGCTACTACCAAGATAACAACACCAGCAAGAATGGTTTTTCTTCTCCCAAATTTAGAGGCGATTTTTCCAATAGGAATAAAAGCAACAACTGCTGCAGCTTGGGCCACAAGTAAAGGCAGTGTGTATCCCATGCCCAAAACGTTTTGAGCATATAGTGAATATTTTGTAGTCGCCGCATTATAAGCCATAAACCAGAAGAAAACTGAGAATAAAATCAAGAAGAAACTCTTTTTAACTTTTGGATCAAGACCGGCAATACCAGTTTTGATCCCTTTCTTTTCATCTTCCTCAACTGTTTCGACTACATAACCAGCTTCTTCGCTTTCTTGATGCATAGTTTCAACTAATTTTGGCTCATTAACCTTCCATAAGAATAAGGCTAAGAAGACAAGCATCAAAACAGCCAAAACAGCAAATAAAAGAACATATTCTTTAAAGTCCTTACTAAGAACGGCCATTAAACCTAAAGCGATGATACCACCAGCTGTGCCCATTAAATTGATAATGGCATTAGCTTGAGAACGTAATGGTTTTGGTGTCACATCTGGCATTAAAGCCACGGCTGGAGATCTGAATGTGGCCATTGCAATTAAAACTAATAACAAAACACCAATAAATGCCACTAATAAGAAAATATTACTTTGGGTAACTTGAGCTACCATCGATTGTCTTGTGGCCCAAGCAGCATCAAAGGCTTCTTGAGTTTCAAAATTTGCTCTTAAGACTGGCGTAATACCATTCGCAGTAATCTCATTAAGTTGAGCAAAATCAATCAAAGCAACTCCAGTGACTAAAACTGCGGCAGTAATAGTGCCAATGATAATAAATGGTGTCCTTCTGCCCCTTTTGTTCTTTGTTTTGTCGCTCAAAGTTCCAAATATAGGTAATAAGAATAAGGCCAAGACATTGTCGAGGGCCATGATGACACCAGACCAGGTTTGATTGAGGCCAAAAGTGTTAACCAGCATCTTAGGGATGACTGCATCATAGACGCCCCAGAACATACAAATAAGTAAGAAGGCGAAACCGACATAGACCGTTCGTTTAGTATTTAGTTTCATTATAATCACCAACTCCTTAAACAAGATTATAGTAGCATATTTATTTCAATAAATACTAGTTCTTTTTGAGCAACGTCATTAATTCATCTTCATAGATTATTCTAGTCCCAAACTTTTGGGCTTTATCTAACTTAGATCCAGCCTCGACCCCACAAATTAAAATATCAGTCTTTTGGGAGATGGCACTGGAAACATGGGCTCCTTGATCTTCTAGAATTTCACTGAGTTCATTTCTTCCCATTGCGCTTAAGGTCCCAGTAATAACAATGTTCTTATTATAGAAAGGAGAGTTCTCATCAATATTAGTGACTCCTAAATACTTGAAGTTCACACCTTCAAGTTCTAGTAAATGTAATAGCATCAAATTGTTTGGATCACCAAAATAATTAACTAAGGCACTGGCAGTGGCTTCTCCTACATCTTTGATTCGGAGTAAATCATCCATCGATGCTCCCATCAGTTTATTGATATCAATATAATGCTTCATTAGTAACTTGGATGTCTTCGCTCCCACTTCACTTATACCTAAACCATAAAGCATTTTTTCACAAGAATTCTTCTTAGTTAATTCGATGGATTCTAAGATGCCTCCAACTGACTTATCACCAAAGCCTTCTAGATTCTTGATGATATCGACTTTCTCATCGAGATAATAAATATCACCGATATTCTTTAAGACTCCAATGTTATAGAATTGTTCAATAATCTTCTCCCCTAGTCCTTCGATGTTCATCGCATCTCTAGAACAATAATGAATAATGGCTTCGATGTTCTTCTTATCACAATTTGGATTCACGCAATAATGAACCGCTTCATCTTCTTGTTTTACTAATGGTTGACCACAAATCGGGCAAACTTTAGCCATCACAAAATCACGTTCAGCTCCAGTCCTTCTTTCGATGACTGGACCGACTACTTCAGGGATGACATCTCCCGCTTTTCTAATGATAATAAAGTCACCAATTTTGACGCCTTTATCTTTCACAAATTGTTCATTATGTAATGTTGCTCTTTGGACAGTAGAACCCGCCACCCTAACTGGTTCAAGCACAGCATTAGGAGTGATTCTTCCAGTCCGACCTACCGTTAAAACAATGTCCTTTAATTTTGTGACAACTTCTTCTGGAGGAAACTTATACGCTATTGCCCATTTTGGAGTTTTAGCCGTATAGCCGATTTCATTATATTTAGTGGCATCATTAACTTTAATGACAATACCATCAATATCGTATTCTAATGAAGGCCTTTTTTCGCCATATTCTTTAATATATTGAATGACTTCATTTATCCCATGACATATCCGATAATTTGGATTGACTGTGAAGCCTTCTTTGCGCATAAATTCTAGGCATTCACTTTGGCTTTTCAAACCAAAATCTTGATAGTTAACAAGGTAATACATAAAGTTTGAGAGTTGCCGCTTCGCTGCAATTTGGGAATCTAATTGTCGAATGGATCCTGCCGCAGCATTTCTACAATTGGCTAGTAATTCTTGATTGTTAGCCTTTCTTTTTTCATTAAGATGAGCCAAGACATCTTTCCGCATATACGCTTCACCGCGCACCTCAAAAACTTTGGCCTCCTTAACATGTAAAGGTACATCTTGAATGGTTTTGATGTTGTTAGTTACTTCTTCTCCAACAGTACCATCGCCCCGCGTTGCACCATAGTTAATTGAACCATTTTCATATTCAATTGCAATAGCTAGACCATCAATTTTGAGTTCACAAACGTATTCAATGTTGCTCTTACCTAAAGCTTCTTGGACTTTACGGTCAAAATCATATAAATCATCTTCATTAAAAGCGTTAGCAAGTGAAAGCATCATTCTTTTATGAGTAATCTTCTTGAATGAGTCTAAAACCACACCACCAACCCGATTTGAAATTGATGATTTGGAATCGATTTCTGGGTGTTTTTTCTCCAAAACAATCAATTCTTGCATTAAACGGTCATATTCAGCATCAGAAACACTTGGTTTATCAAGTGTGTAATACTCATATGCATAACGTTCTAGCAATGTTCTCAATTCTTTAATTCTTTGAACTTCATCCATGTTCTCACCTACTTCTTTTTACTAAGACCACTAAACCCTTTAGCAATCATTTTAGAGCCAATTTTAGAATCTTTAAACGCAATTGTTAGGGTATCGCCATCGACAATAATCACAACACCTTCGCCAAAGACAGTATGAACGGCTAAGTCGCCTGGACGCCAAGTAACATTTTCTTCTTTTTCATTAAAGACCATCTTTTTCTCTTTTTTAAAAGCCGGGGTTATAGAACTATATTTTTTAGTATGACGAATGTAATAATCGGAAATATAATCACGTACTTCATCGACAAAGCGCGATTCTTTGGAATTAGCACCTGTCGCATAATTATAGCCCTCTGCCGAAGATAAAAAGAGTTGTTTCTTGGCCCTAGTAAAAGCTACATAAGCCAAACGTCTTTCTTCTTCTAATCCATCTTTGCTTTCAGTTAATGAACGCATGTTTGGTAAGACGCCCTCTGATAATCCAACTAAGAAAACATAATCAAATTCTAGGCCTTTAGCAGTATGAATTGTCATCAGCGATACCGACTTAGAATTTTTGATTTCATCTTGATCAGAGAACAAAGCTGTCTCTTGTAAAATTTCAATTAAATCGCGGTCAGGATTTTCTTGTTGAAGTTCAAATAAAAAGTTCTTAAGTTGATTGATGTTGTCTAAGCGATCATTGGACTCTTCAGTCTGTTGCACCTCGAGACTTTGGGTGTAGTTAGCGTCCTCCAACAAAGTATTCAAAACATCACCATAAGAAACTTTGTTGGCTTTTAAAGCTTCTTGGGCGTGAATAATTGCATCAAAGAAACGAGAAATCTCACCAGATTGTCTTAATCTTGAAGTACTTTTATCTAAGGCATTATATAAAGAAACTTTTTGTTGTTTTGAATCCAACTTAATCACACTTAATGCCTTATCTCCAACGCCTCTTCTTGGTTCATTAATAATTCTTTCAAAAGCCAAATCATCATTCGGGTTTACCACAACTCGCAAATAACAAATGGCATCTTTGACTTCTTTGCGATCAAAGAATTTATGACCACCATAAATAGCATAAGGTATATGTGCCTTAAGCAACTCATTTTCAATTCCAGCCGAATAATAATTAGAACGGTATAGGATAGCAACAT
>JAQUTO010000073.1:2727-4585 GCA_028694305.1 Bacilli bacterium | reverse complement strand
CAATCTCAGCGACAGGCACACCAAAATTCTTTGGTCCGAAAGCAATGTCATCATGAACATTGGCTTCAAATAATTGATATTCTGGAAATTGGAAAACTAAACCAGCTTCCCTTCTAAGATTACGAATAGAACGGACCTTGGTTTTAGGAGTAATGGTGTATTCATTAACATTAATGCTTCCTTCACTTGGAAGTAACAAGCCATTAATATGTTGTAACAAGGTTGATTTACCTGAACCCGTCGGACCAATGATGGCCACAAATTCTTGATCTTCAATCTTGAGGTTGACATGCTTTAAAGCCACATGCTCATAAGGAGAATGTGGTAAATAAATATAAGAGACATTATTAAAAGTTACTGGCATAATTCTTTCACCAGCTTCTCTAAATCAGGACTAACTTCAATCCCTTTACTTTTTAAGTCATTGGCAAGACGATAAATGAAAGGTAAATCAAGACCAAAGTTACGAATTTCTTCCGCATTCATAAAGACTTCACTCGGTGTCCCTTGTTTGGCAATCTTACCTTCATTAATAATTAAAACTTCATCGGCTAAAAGGGCTTCTTCAATATCATGAGTAATGGAAATAATCGTGATATCTGGTGTCTCGGTCCGCATAGTATTAACCACTCTTTTAATGGTGGCTTTTCCTTTCGGATCAAGCATACTTGTCGCTTCATCAAAGATAACAATCTTAGGTGCCATTGCTAATACTCCCGCAATTGCTACTCTTTGCTTTTGCCCACCTGAAAGATTAGTTGGTTCTTTGTCTAAATACTGAGTCATTCCAACCTTAGCTGCATATTCTTCAATAATCGCATTCATCTTTTCTTGTGGTACTTGATGATTCTCAAGTCCAAAAGCAATATCATCTCTAACTGTTGCTCCAATAAACTGGTTATCAGGATTTTGGAACACAATACTAATGATACTTCGAATCCCATAAACGGTTTCATTAGTTAACTTGGTTCCAAAAACCTCGATGCTACCGGCATCGGCTTCTAGTAGGCCAGTTACAAGTTTAGCTAACGTTGACTTGCCAGAGCCATTATGGCCCAAAACAACGCAATAGGACCCTTTTTTAATTGTTAGGGATAAATTATCGAGTATCTTCTTTTCGCTTGTGTATGCGAAAGAAAGGCCCGAAATCTTCAATGCCTCGTTGTCCACTTGTAACCACCTCCTAAAATGCTAAAAGGCCACCCTTAAGTGGCCTTAATTCTTTAATTAGACTAGTTCAACAATACAAACTGGTGAATTATCACCTTTACGTTGATCAACCTTTAAAGCACGAGTATACCCGCCTTTACGGTCTTTATAACGTGGGCCGATTTCACTAAAAAGTTTTTGTAGAACTGTTTGAGTTTGTTTATCATCGACATAGATATCGCGAACAATTGCTGCCGCTTGTCTACGAGAATGTAAATCTCCAGCCTTAGCTAACGTAATTAAATGATCGGCTAAAGGTTTTAAATCTCCAGCGACCTTTTCAGTAACAGTAACTCTTTCATATTTGATGAGTTCTGTTGCTAAATTACGCATCATATTTTTCTTTTTAGCAGCGGTAAAACCAGCCTTAAACTTAACGCCTCTTTTACCATGAATATTTTTCCGAGCTGATGACATAGTTTACCTCCTATTCACTGACTTTAAATCCTAAATTCAATCCGGCTAGAACATCCTTGACTTCTTTCAAAGATTTCTTACCTAGATTTCTAACTTTCATCATTTCATCTTCCGTCTTTTGAGTTAACTCTAAGACTGTTTGAATACCTGCTCTCTTCAAGCAGTTATAAGAACGAACAGAAAGTTCAAGTTCTTCGATTGGCATATTCTCAAACTTATCCTTCTCTTCAAC
>JAQUTO010000073.1:0-2627 GCA_028694305.1 Bacilli bacterium | reverse complement strand
GCAACGGCATAAACTGCAGCACCTGGTAAAGATGAAAGCATGACTCTTCTAAGGGCATTCCCTAAAGTCAAGCCGAATCCTCTTTCAAGTGGTTCAATTTGGTATTTTCCTGTTAAAGCATCCTTACTTAATTCAACAATCTCATATTTTGGTTTTTCAAATTGTTTCATCAATTACGCCCTCCCTTTAATTTGTCTATCTCCGTGGCCGTTTTGGTGGACGGCAGCCATTATGTGGAACTGGAGTAACATCAGTAATTGATACGACGTTTAAGCCAGTTGCTTGTAATGCACGAACTGCCGATTCACGTCCAGGG
The DNA here is from genome assembly GCA_028694305.1 of Bacilli bacterium. Classification (GTDB taxonomy): domain Bacteria; phylum Bacillota_I; class Bacilli_A; order RFN20; family UBA1709; genus JAQUTO01. The sequence goes on along the minus strand of JAQUTO010000073.1, from coordinate 2,311 downwards.
CCTGGACCCTTGACATCGACATCGACACTCTTCATCCCAAATTCTAGAGCGGCTTTAGCAGCAGCTTCAGATGCCATTTGAGCGGCAAATGGAGTTGACTTCTTGGAACCCTTATAACCTAGAGCACCGGTACTGGACCAAGCAACTACGTTGCCTTGTTCATCGGTGATGGTGATGATGGTATTATTGAAAGATGAGTGGATATGGGCAATGCCCTTCACGACAACTTTCTTATTCTTTTTCTTACCACCACGAACTGGAGCGGCGGCTTTGTCATCACTCTTTGGAGCAGGAGCTGACTCTTTTGGAGCCTTAGGTGCTTCTTCTGCTTTCTTAGGAGTTTCAGCTTTAGGAGCTTTAGTTGCTTCTTCAGCCTTAGGGGCAGCTTCGGCTTTTGGTGCCTTAGGAGCCTTTGGAGCTTTAGGAGCTTTGGTTGCTTCAGGAGCAACAACTTTTTCTTGTTCTGTCATTTTTTACTCCTCCTACTCTTTAGTTGCGACTTTCTTATTCGCAATTGTCTTACGTGGTCCTTTTCTAGTCCGAGCATTAGTCTTGGTTCTTTGACCTCTGACTGGCAAGTTCTTCTTATGTCTTTGACCACGGTAACTTCCGATATCTTGAAGACGCTTGATATTCATTGCGACTTCACGACGAGCATCACCTTCGACTTTGTGATGTTGCATTTCATTACGAATAGCAGTTAATTCTTCTTCTGAAAGATCCTTAACTCGCTTATCTTCGCTAATCTTTAATTTTGCTAATATTTTGGCTGCGGTGCTAGGACCGATACCATAAATATATGTTAGTGAAACGACAACCCTTTTATCATTTGGGATGTCTACACCGGCTATACGTGCCATACTTTTTCCTCCCTAATTCTAACCTTGTCTTTGCTTATGTTTTGGGTTTTCGCAGATGACCATAACACGGCCTTTTCTCCGAATAACCTTGCACTTATCGCAAATTGGTTTTACTGAAGGTCTTACTTTCATAGTATTTTACCTCCTTATACTATTTGTATCTAAACGTAATACGCCCACGTGTTAAATCATATGGCGATATTTCTAATGTGACTTTATCACCCGGTAAAATGCGAATGTAATTCATACGGATTTTACCAGAAACGTGAGCCAAAATCACAGCGCCATTTTCTAATTTGACATTGAACATTGCATTCGGCAATGCTTCAACGACAATAGCATCGACTTCAATAACGTCAGTTTTTGCCATCCAATCAACCTCCCTACAATTTGGTTGTTATCTCATAACCCGTGTCTGTAATAACAACGGTGTGCTCAAAGTGAGCAGAACGGCTGCCGTCTTTAGAAACTACCGTCCAACCATTTGGTTGTGTTCTAGTTTCAATTGTCCCGATTTGTACCATCGGTTCGACTGCAATTGCCATTCCTTCTCTTAAGCGTGGTCCATGGCCACTAGGTCCATAGTTTGGAACATAAGGGTCTTCATGTAATTCACGCCCAATTCCATGACCTGTATAATCTCGAGGTAAGTGGAATCCAAAACTTTCAACATAAGTTTGAATCGCATTGGAGATATCTCCGATTCGATTGTCCGGTTTGGCTTGTTCAAGTCCTTTGTAAAGGGCTTCTTCAGTCACCTTGAGTAAAAGTTTAGATTCTTCATCTATCGCACCGACTGGAACTGTAATGGCGGTATCAGATTGATAACCTTTCCAACTGCAGCCTAAGTCTAATGAAACGATGTCGCCTTCCTTCAGAATTCGATCACCTGGAATCCCATGCACTAATTCGTTATTCACACTCACACATGCTCCGGCAGGAAATCCGCCATACCCTTTAAAATTACAAGTTGCCCCATGTTTAATGATGGTCTTCTCGATAATCTCATTAATGTATTTGGTAGAGACACCCGGCTTAACATGTTTAACGGCTTCTTGGCGAGCGATTGCAGCAATCCTACCTGCTTCACGCATCAAAGCAATTTCTGCTTTGTTTTTAATAGTAATCAACTACATCGCCTCCAAGACCTTCACAATTTCCGCAAAGATTTCATCGATGTCACCCATCGCTTCAATATCCTTGCAAAGTTGTTTTTGAGAGTAATAATCAATTAATGGTGCGGTTGACTTATGATAAGCATTCATTCTGTTTTTAACAGATGATGCATTATCGTCATCTCTTTGGTAAAGTTCGCCACCACAAATGTCACAAACGCCCTCTTTTTTAGGCTTGTTGTTCTTGACGTGGTAACTTGCTCCACACTTCCGACACATTCTCCGTCCTTCAATTCTTGGTAGAAGTTCATCTTCATCTACTTTTAAATTAATGAC
>JAQUTO010000072.1 GCA_028694305.1 Bacilli bacterium | reverse complement strand
TAGAAATAGACAAACATAAGCCAAATGAAAAGACCGAGATTAGCCCAAATACCCGACATAACACCCTGTTACATTTATTCATATTATTGTCTCCCTATTTATGACTTTAATATAACATACTTTATACATATAGTCAAAATAGTTCAGGAGAATTAGGTATAATCCCACTATGATATAAGGTTGTGCCCTTTTTACATATGTTCAAAAAGCATAAAAAAGCCTATATTTTATATAGGCTTAATACTTATTTCTTAATATGTGATTTGATATAGTTACTTAATGCTTCATCTTCACAATATATAAAGCAACCTCTTAATCCTCTAGTTAATAGTACTTTGTAGGTATTCTTAATTAGATATTGAGCTAACTTTTCATCTCTACAATATTTAATTCCACTTGTTCTATCATCTTTAGAAATGGCATTCTTATCTGCCACAACTTTTCCATCTCGATAGACTAAATCTTTACCAATGATAACTCCCACATAATTGAATTCCATACCCTGGCAAGTATGAATGCATCCTACTTGTTCAAAAGATTCCTTATTGATAGCCCAATAACTATCATTTTCTAGATTCCAACAAGCCTTGAAATCATTCTTGAGATATATATCGTAATCACCACGATGATTTTTAACATCCCAATCAAAACAATAACCAGCAACCATTCTAGCTTTATTATCTTTTTTGTTAAGTTCTCTTAAATCATCTCTCATCTTATTAGGATCATCATAGACTCTAAAATCAAACTCTTCTGGGTTTTGATCAATATTGGCAGTATCTTCAATCCCTAGAATCATTTTAATAAAGTTAAGAAACCCATCACTACCATTACACCTAAATTGTGATTGAAGTTCAAAATAGTCATCATCGCCACATTTTACTATTTCAGACCCACATAGTTTGGCCTTGCTAATAATGTCATCCATAGTATAAACATCTTTGACTGTGATTCTTTGGTCCTCATCAATAAAGAAAACTGAAACCAAGGATGCTTTAATAGCATCCAACATTAAGTCATTGCCTTTATACATATAAGGTTTCATCTGCATTCTATGGGCCTCATCAAAAACGCCAACTGTTAATGCATTGTTTTTCATATAGGCTAAAGCAAATGGTGATTTAAACATCAAATCAATTGTTGACAGGTATTTAGAATTTCCCTTACTTAATATTTGTTTATAACAGTTTCTTGGAGCGCTATTTTTTGTAATATAGGCAGCATTTAAACCATAGTCCTTAATCGAATCAACTAAAACATTGACTGCAAGAACAGACTTTCCTGTTCCCGGGCCACCTTTGACAATAATGGTTCTCTTTTTATTATCTTTATTTGATTGAACTATCGCACTCATAATTGCATCATCAGTTGTTGATTGATTACCAATCAAGTCAAATTCATGATTCCCTTCCATCATTGAAGCCAAGGCATCTTGTAATGATTTTTGGGGTTTAATTACTCCGTGATCAATCTTATATAACAAATCACCATTTGGCGATTTAGCGTAAATATATTTCTTAATAAAGTTTCTAAGTTTTTGGACATCATTCTTAAAAAACACTGGAGCCTCTTTAATCCATTGTTCATAGATTTTATCTTCTAATTGTGGACGATATTCTTCTTTTAAGTTATGGCAATAAGCGCAAGGTAAAAGATTATCTTCACTATCGTTAAGATACTCTGAATAATTCAAAAGCATTTTCTTATATATATAGGCACGATAACTAGGATGCTCTGTTGGTTTATTTCCCTTTAAATCAGAGAGAACTGAGTGATTTGAAATATCATTGATTTTTTGGACTTTACCCCATTGTTTAAGTTCGACAATAACTAAATTGTCATGTTTTTCTTTATCACAACCATAAACAATAAAATCCACCCTTCTACTGCTGGCTGGAATATTATATTCGACTGCAACTTGTAAATCTTTTGGGAAGTCTTCATCTTCTAAAACATCTTTCATGAAACGCAAGGAATTATCCCATGATCTTACCTCAGAACCACTGCCACCACCAATACCTAATTGGTGAAGTTTATCCAACAACAAATCACTCATCTCATTCATAATGACATGATGATTAAAGTCAGCTAATGTGCTTTCATAAACAATCATAGTGTGTAATACCTCTCATATAGCACTATTATATCACTTTTATATCAACTCTTGAGAAAAATACTATCAAAATAATCCTTTTATCCAATCGATTACTTCTTTGTCGCACTTCACTACAAACTCTTGTCCTCTCATAGCTGACTGAAAGTAACCATCCTTATAATTACTTTTATCGTGATAGGATATTTCTTTACCTTCTAGGCACTTTGGCAAATTCCAATGAGATCTACAATGTCCCTTTTTAGTAAGAACAAGATTATCGTTATACATAAAAGTACCATATCCCGGTTTATTGGTATCTAATAAATGTTCATTTGGTAGAAATAACGCATTTAGATTACTATCTTTTCTTTTTATATCGGCATGTGGATGCCAATAATATTTCTTAATATCATTATAGTCAGTAAGCATCTCTCCCACTTGGAGATAACCATATATTATTTGAAGGTCTGGTGCTCCTTTTATATATTGAAGTTTGCCATCTTTACTATATTCTGTTTGTCTGAACCAACCATAGAACAAGAAGATATCGCCTACTCCTACATTATGATTAAGGAAGTGAGTTAAGGCTGCTCCGGCTTGTCCAAAAGCCGGAACCCAGTCTTTAATATTTTTCCCTTCTATCTTTCTAATATCAGGATCTACATGACAATGTAAAAGACTAAAACTCTGTTTTAGTTCTTTAATTATTTCTAGGTATGACTTCCCTTCATACATTAAAGACTCATATAAGTCTTTATCATCAGAAGGAATAGGTAAAGATAATAATGTCCCATCAGGTAAGATAGGACTGGGTATTCCACCAGCACCAGAATCAAAACCTTTTCTACTTAAAATAATGTTCATGAATTAATTATATCACAACAAAAAAGATGATACTTCCATATCATCTTTAACTACTTATAAATGGTGGATGCTAGGGGGCTCGAACCCCTGACCTCTTCCGTGTGAAGGAAGCGCTCTCCCAACTGAGCTAAGCTTCCACGCATTAGTAATTTTACACATTTTAAGGATAAATAACAAGGTTAGACTGCGTATTTATCATCAAACTCTCTTTTCATAATTCTAAAGACAGATGGAGGAATACTAACCATTTCTATTTTCTTAAATCCAATACCTGGTAAAGAGGAAATGATTTCTGCTCCAAAGAGGATAGCATTATCTTCATTAGCTAAAGTATGAACTTCATCTTTAGTAATATCACCAAGATAAAGATCTCCAATCACTAAATCTTTATTTAAGTCAAATGTTCCTTTAATTTCTTTAACTGGAACAGTATACCATTTCTCACTACTACAAAGTTTAATTCCTACTGTGACACCATTCGAGGTTAAGGAATTGAGGAATGAACAGAAACTAGTATTCTTAATACTATCAATTGTGGCTTTCATTGTTGCTAATTGAGCATTTAAATAGAAGGTCGTATCTTTTTGAATGAAATCAATAATCTCATTGACACTATCAGTATCAGTTTTTAATTCATTCATTAAGGAGGATAAGTCATCTCCAAATTGTTGAGCAGCTTCTCTACCACCATCAGGATACTTTTGGAATAAAGCAGTCATATTATAACCACGTACTCCAACTAAGGCAGCATTTAAAATAGGCTGTAATACTCTTTCAATCCACTTGAGTTTTAGAATAACTTCACTTCCATTATAACCATAATCCAAGGATTCTTTGAATCCTTGCCCAACTGTTATTTTACTGTGATTTCCACTATTTAAGTTTCTAAAGACTAAGACTGGCATAGAAGGCGAAACAATGCCCGCTCCTCTCGAAGCAAAACCGAATGTTTCACTTGGTAAGAAACGAACTTCACCTGAGGCAGCCAGTATTTCTGCTTCATGGACATCTTTAGCCCAGTTTTCATAAATAATGGCTCCATAAATGGCTTGTTTCATAACTTCGCACATCGCATTAAACTCAATCGGTGCACCAGCATAAAGCAAGGTTTTTGTACTTGAAGACAACTCTAAAACTTCAGTTTTAGCACTTCTAATTCTAATTAACTGAATTGTACTATCTTTTAATTTATCAATCGCTACTTTATTGGCTTGTTTGACTAATTCTACTGTTTCCATAATTATCCTATCTTCCGCACAAAGTCAAATTCAACTTGACCTCGTTCTTTATTAATACCTTTTACTTTAACTCTAACTTTATCCCCTAATCTAAAGGTCTTATGAGAACTTCTGCCCTTAGCTGTATATGTTTTAGGATCAAAAGTATAATAATCATCTAAGGATTCAAAGCGGACCATCCCCTCAATTGTATTTGGGAATTCCACAAAGAAACCCGGTTCAATAATGGTAGAGATAATCCCATCAAACTCTTGACCGATTCTATCTCCCATATATTCAGCTTTCTTCATATCATCAACAGCTCTTTCTAGTTCGACTGCTCTTCTTTCAAAGATGGAGCATTGCATGGCAATATAAGTGACTTCTTCTAATAAATCATCTTTATTGTAATG
>JAQUTO010000071.1 GCA_028694305.1 Bacilli bacterium | reverse complement strand
TTTTATCATTTTAATTACAGTCAAAGACATATTCTTTTAAGGGGTGAGTAGTAATGCAGTTAGAATTAGGAAAATTCCTCAAAAGCATTGATGTCAATGATGAGGTTTATAATTATTTTAATAGCGCGACTTTAGTGGAAGCAATTCCAAATAAAAAGCGCCAAGGTTTTATCTTGCGCGTAGTTACACCACATTTAATTGATATTAACATTTATGAACAACTCCAAAAGAGTTTAAATGTTAATCGTTATCATAGTGAAATCTACTTTGAGATTACCAACAAAAATGAGATTAGCGATTTAGCTGTTAATACTTACTTCTTATACTTCGTGAAAGCCACTTTTTATGGCACACCCTTATATGAAGCCTTATCAAAACTTAAATTAATCTTAGTGAATGGGACGATTGTTTTATCCCTTAATTCTCAGATGTTACAAACATCAGTAGAGAAGTATCGCGGCATTTTAGAGCAAGACTTTAAGAAGGCTGGGTTTACGCAACCTTTGGCCATTAACTTAGAACCATTACAAGATAATGAAATTACGAAACTAATGGAACAAGCTAAGGCCGATCAATTGAATAATCTGCAAACATACATTGAGCCACCAAAGCCTGAAGAAAACCCAACTTTTAAAAGACATATCACTCATCACATCGATATTTCTGATCAGATGAAACTAGATAGTTATGTTCAGTTTAAAGGTCGGATTTTTCAAATTGACCGTAAGGACATGGTCGGCAAAGAACCAATCTTTACTATTTATGTGACGAATGATAAAGATTCTATTATCTTAAAACCTAGACCTAAGAAGTTTCCAGTTGAATTCTTAGCTTCCTTAAAAGAGGAAGATTATGTTGATGTCGTTGGTAAGGTCGAGGAAGATTACTTTACCAAAGATATTGTGGTAGCACCACGGCGCTTACAAAAACTCGATTTACCACCAGAACGTTATGATGATGAAGAACAAAAAAGAGTCGAACTCCATTTGCATACTAACTATTCAACCCTAGATGGGGTTTGTACTTTTGCAAAATATGCTGAACTAGCTGCTCAATTTGGACATAAGGCTTTGGCCATTACTGACCACGCCACTGTTCAAGGCTTCCCAGAAGCCCAAGCTGCCGGCAAGAAGTATAATCTAAAAATCTTATATGGGATGGAAGGCTACGTTGTTAAAGAAGCTTATCATCCAGCTTTAGTGAGTCGGGATATTCCTTTAGACCATGCCACTTTTGTTTGCTTTGACTTAGAAACAACCGGACTAAATCCCCGTTATGATGAAATCATTGAAATTGGCGCAGTTAAATATAAAGATGGCCAAATAGTCGATTCATTCCAAACATTTGTTAATCCTAAAAGAAGAATTTCAGCCTTTACCACTCAATTATGTGGCATAACTGATGATGATGTAATCGGTGCACCTTTACTGGAAGAAGTTGCTAGTTCATTTAGAAAGTTTGTGGGTGATGGAATTTTAGTGGCTCATAATGCCAGTTTCGACTATACCTTCATTAATGAAGCCTTTAGGAAGAGAACAATTCCCATCTTTAGTAATGCTTGTTTAGATACTCTTGATTTAGCGCACTGTGTGTTACTCAAGCGGAAGTCCTACTCTTTAGGAGCCGTCTCTAGAGCTTTAAATATAGAATATGATGAAGTCTCAGCCCATAGGGCAGATTACGATGCTAAAGTCTTAGGCGAAGTCTTACTCAGTTTATTGAATTTAGTTGAGAATGAACATCATCTTAATAATCTCAATCAATTGAACTCATTATCACCTGAAGATGCTTGTAGAGAGAAGCATCCTTTCCATGTGACTTTCTTAGTCAAGAATAAAGTTGGTTTAAAGAATCTATATCGCTTATTATCTTTAGCAAATACGGTTTACTTTAGAAAAGTTCCATTAATTCCCGAACATTTAATCAATGAAAACCGTGAAGGGTTATTAGTGGGAAGTGCTTGTTTTAATAGCGAAGTATTTGATTTAGCTAGGACTGGTACTGAAGCCCAATTACGGAAATGTATCCAAGGCTTTGATTACATTGAAATTCAACCATTAGCTAATTATTCTTACTTACTTGATACTGGTGCAGTTGAAAGTGAAGCCATGTTAATCAAGATTATTAAAGATATCATTCGCATTAGTGAAGAAGAACATAAAATTGTTGTAGCGACAGGGGATTGCCATTACTTGAATCCAAGAGATCAAATAGTGAGAGATGCCTTTATTGTTTGGCATCCAAAGAACCAACAAGCTAACCATCCTTTATACGATTCTAAAGGTCGAGTTAAGCATACTCCACAACAACATTTTCGCTCGACTAGAGAAATGCTAGAAGGCTTCTCCTATTTAAGTGAAGAGAAAGCTAGAGAATACGTAATTACCAACCCGAATAAGATCGTTGATTTAGTTGAAAACATCGCTCCAATTGAGCATGGTAGCCATGCTTTAAAAGCACCGGTACTTAAAGGTATTGATGTGCAACAAGAATTAGAAAATATCTGTTTTGCTAATGCCCATCGGATTTACGGTAATCCTTTACCTAATGTAGTTGAGGAGCGACTAAGAAGTGAGTTACATTCCTTAAAAGAAAATAACTATGCTATTATTTATTACTTTGCTTATAAATTAGTTAATAGAGCGGTCAATGATGGAGACTTTGTCGGATCAAGAGGTTCAGTTGGTTCCAGTTTTGTTGCAACTATGTCTGGTATTACTGAAGTCAACCCTTTAGCCCCACATTATATTTGCCCTAATTGTCATTACTTTGAAGAAGTTAATGATGGTAGCGTGTCTTCTGGTTATGATTTGCCTCTGAAGATGTGTCCAAAATGTGGCCATGTGCTTGACTCGAATGGTCAAAATATACCATTTGCTACTTTCTTAGGCTTCCATGGTGATAAAGTTCCTGATATTGACTTGAACTTCTCGGGTGATTATCAAGCGACAGCTCATGAATATACCAAAGAATTATTAGATGAAAACCATGTCTTTAGAGCGGGGACTATTGCCACTGTTAAAGAGCGAACAGCTTATGGCGTAGCCCGTAATTACTTTGAATATATGAATAAATTTGATTTAAGAAAAGCCGAATATGCCCGTTTAGCTCATTATTGCTCGGGCACAAAAAGAACAACTGGACAACACCCAGGTGGAATTGTCGTTGTTCCACTCGATATGGATATCTTAGATTTCACACCGGTTCAATATCCGGCTGATGATTTAACAGCGCATTGGAAGACAACTCACTTAGATTATGAGTCAATGCATGATGAACTTTTAAAACTTGATATCCTTGGTCATGACGATCCTACTGCGATTAAGATGTTAAAACGTTTAACTGGTGTTGATCCAAACACCATTCCTTTAAGTGACCCTAAAGTTTTGTCCTTATTTACTTCCACCGATGCTTTAGGTGTTACCCCCCAACAAATCCATTCTGATACTGGCGTTAGTGGGGTTCCAGAATTTGGAACTGAGAATACAAAGCGTATCTTGGCTGACTGTCGCCCAACTAAGTTTTCAGAACTTGTACAAATCTCAGGTATCTCGCATGGTACCGATGTTTGGAGTGGCAATGCTCAAGACTTAATTCGCAGTGGTCAAGCCACCTTGATGCAATGTATTGGTTGCCGTGATGACGTTATGACTTTCTTAATGAGTAAGGGTCTAGAACCTTTAAATGCCTTTAAGATTATGGAATGCGTTAGAAAGAAAGATAAGAATGTCTCTAAAGAGCAAGAACAAGATATGCGTTCACATGGTGTTCCAGAATATTACATTGAATCAGCTAAGAAGATTAAATATATGTTCCCAAAGGCCCACGCTGTGGCCTATGTTTCAATGGCACTTAGAATTGCCTGGTTTAAGGTATATCGTCCAATAGAATACTATGCCACTTTCTTTACCGTTCGCTGTCCAGAATATGATATTGAGACCATGATTAAAGGTGGAGATGAATTGGTTAATAAATTAAATGAAGCCTTGAATACTGCCAATGATCGTTCTAGAAAACAAGCCGAAAGAAAAAAAGCGGCCGATTTATACGATACACTGTTACTTTCTCTTGAATTTAATGCTCGTGGTTTTAAGTTTGCGAATGTTTCCTTAACTAAATCATTAGCGGGTGAGTTTGCTATCTCAGAAGATCGCACTCAGCTGATTCCACCATTTGATACGATTCCAGGTTTAGGTTTTGCCGTTGCTTCCACGATTGTTGAAGCTAGACAAGAGCATCCATTTACATCGCAAGAAGATTTATCTAAGCGGACTAAGATCAATCGCACCCAACTTAAGTATTTAGAAAAGATGGGTTCATTAAAGAACATTGGAGTTGAGTCACAATTATCACTCAACCTATTTGGTGACTAGTTCTTGCGCTTTGTCTATAAATGTTGTAAAATCTAGGAGCGCAGTTTAATAGAACTGCTGATTCCTAAATGGGGCTGTAGCTCACCTGGTAGAGCGCTTCCATGGCATGGAAGAGGTAGCGGGTCCGAGTCCCGTCAGCTCCACCATTTAATTAATTCTAAGAGTGAACATTGTTTCACTCTTTTCTTTTGCTATTAAGTACAATTCCAAACAACATGTACTTGACCACGTACGTTATATTTGATATAGTACTAATGGAGATGATAAAAAT
>JAQUTO010000070.1 GCA_028694305.1 Bacilli bacterium | reverse complement strand
AATGTCAGGTTGTTTAATATCCGCAACTGCTCCCAATAAGTATTGTTGGAGTTTTTCTCTTTTGATTGGAGCCGAGATAATATAATCAGAAACATCAACATCTCTTTCATCGATGATACTGCCATCAGTTACTTTAATTTGTAAAGTATTCCGATAATTGACAACTTCACCAGTAACTTTAACAAAGTTACCAACCACAAAGATGTCATCATCACCTGGCTTAACTTCCCATTTACGAGCAGTTAATTGCCCAGTTGAATCTTGCAAAGTTAAACTGAAGTATGGAACTCCAATATTGGTGACCCCTCTAGCGGCATTACTCACCAAAAAGATTTCATCAATTTTTTGTTGTGCTACCAAATCTTTAATCATTATTTTCACCTCCCTTGCTTTTATTATACACTTATTTCACCGAGATTAAGTGTTCTAAAAATAGTCTCAATTAGCGAATTATCATAGCCACGAGCCAAAAGTTGACGATATAAAGCCAATTTCTGTTGTTGTTTCGTCTTCTTACTATTGAGTTTTAAATACTTTTTAGCAAAGATTAAGGCATATTCACCTTCCATTGCTTGATATTTAGTTAAGATGGCCTCTGGGACATTGCTAAATCCTAGTTGTTCTAATTCATAAGCAATCTTGGCACTAGAATTAGCTTTTTTGATTTTACTATCAAAGTATTCATTAATGTATTGATTGTCATCAATGAAGTGTAAGTGCTTAAGTTTAGTAATCACTTTATTTGTAATTTTACTTGGATACTTCTTGTTTAGTTTCTCTTTTAAAGTAGTTGAAGCATAGTTTTGCTTACTTAGTAACTTAACGGCATAATTATAAGCCGCCACTTCTTGTTCATTATCTTGAATTAAGCGATATTCTTGTTCAGTGATTGTTTGATGATTTATTACTGGATGCAACAAAAAAACTTCTAAAGGTAAAACCTTTACTTCTAATTTATCTCCAATTAAAAAGGTTATTTTAACATTTGTATCTTGAAACTCAAGATCTTGGATCTTTAGACTTGATATCGATTTCGTCATCATTATGTTCCTCTTTATCTTTATAGAGTTTAGCATCACCCGGTAGCGGTGTTAAAACATTAATATGCTTCGGTTGATCTTCCATGGCTTCTTCCACCAAGTTAACATTTTTCTTCTTGTTATAAGCCCAGGTCACAATGCCCCCGATAATTAAGCCGGCATAGAAAGTAATGAAACGCCAAATAATTAAGGCGGAAGTGGTCGCACCACCCACACCATAGAAGGAAGCAAAGATGATTGAGAAGAAGACTTCAGTCCCTCCCGATGCACCTGGAATTGGAATAAAAGCACTAATTAAGAAGAGGAATGAACCATAGATGATAGAAACCCAAAGTAGATCTAATGGTAAATCTACTCTTAAAATATAAGAAACAAACCAAGGAATTGAGAAATAAACAATATAACGTAGTATTTCACAAAACAAGGCTCCAATTAAGTATTTATAGTTACCCTTCATATCTTTAACTTCTTGGCGGTAACGGTCAATTTTAGTTTGAACTTTAGCACAATTCGCTTTATATTTATCTTCTTTTATTATTTTCATCTTGAGTAAGATTTTCAGTAACCAATAAACTAAGCTTTCTGTGTAATGGGAGAAAGACAATGTTAAGACCCCAACTGTTGCACCTAAGTGAAGGGCAAAACCAATTAAAGCAAAAATCCAGAAGTCCATATCAACTCCAAAAATATGGAGTGAAGTAATAGTATTTATGCCCATAACTCTGGAAGCAACAATAGTAACCGAACAGAATAAAATAACAGCCACTTCTTTAGCTGCCCATTGTAAAACTAATAAAGAAGCTCCTTCTTCTAAGTGAATTCCTTGTTTTCTTAAAACATAGGCTTGTCCAACTTGACCACCAGTGGCAGAAGGAGTAATCGCACTAAAGAAGGAACCAACCCAGGCCACCGCAAAAGCCTCATGGAAGGAGTAATTCTTTTTAAACTTCTTACCCATAATCATCAAGGAGAAACCATCGATGACATAGTAAAGCATAAAGAATAAGAAAGTAATTAAAAACCACTTGCCAGAGATATAAGGCAAGATTTTCCACAGATCATCTGCGTCTCGATTCACTAATAAGATTATAACTATTAATGAGAATGCAACAAGAAAAAAGGTGTTGACTATGGCGCGCTTGGATTTTTTGCTCACTTAGTTTCCCCCTAATATATTTTGCCTTTTTAGTATACCATATCTATTTACTTTTTTGTAGTGTCTACCGCTTTTCTCTTGTTTCTATTGAAACAAAGGGAACTTTTCTTGTATAATCTAGGTAATTAGAGTTAGATTAATTAACTCAAAAGGAGAAAGAGAATATGGCCAAAAAGTATGTCTATTTCTTTGGAGAATTCAATCCAAAAAAGGACGGGTCAATTCGTGATAACCTGGGTGGTAAAGGAGCTGGCTTAGCAGAAATGACTAAAGCTGGTATGCCTGTCCCACAAGGTTTTACTATCACTACTGTCGCTTGTAACAAATATTACAGTGACAAAGAAAAAATTGCTCCCGACATTCTCAAACAAATTCAAACTAATGTTACTAAACTTGAAAAGATTGCTAAAAAGAAATTTGGTGACCCTAAAAACCCACTACTAGTTTCAGTGCGTTCTGGTGCTAGAATTTCAATGCCAGGTATGATGGATACCGTCCTTAACCTTGGTATTAATGATGATGTTGTGGCTGGTTTAGCAAAACTAACTGGTAATGAACGCTTTGCTTATGACTCATATCGGCGTTTTATTCAAATGTACGCAGATGTTGTTGAAGAGTTAGGCAAAGATAACTTCGAAGCCATTTTAAGCGCTAAGAAGCAAGAAAAAGGGGTTAAGGCCGATACTGACTTAACTGCTGATGACTTAAAAGATGTCGTGAAACGTTATAAAGTTGAATATAAGAAACTGAAGGGCGAGAACTTCCCTACTGATCCTAAAGTTCAATTAATTGCTGCTGTTAAAGCAGTCTTTAGATCTTGGAATAATCCACGGGCTATTTATTATCGGAAGATGAACGATATCCCAGGTGATATAGGAACTGCTGTTAACGTTCAAATGATGGTATTCGGTAATATGGGTAATGATTCTGGAACAGGCGTGGCCTTCTCCCGCAATCCTGCCACTGGTGAAGATCACATTTATGGTGAATTCTTAATGAATGCCCAAGGTGAAGATGTTGTCGCTGGTGTACGTACTCCATTAGGAATTGATGATATGAAGCGCATTAACGCTAAAGTTTATGATCAATTCTGCAAAACTGCTAAAAAACTCGAAAAGTATTATAAGAATATGCAAGATATGGAATTTACAATTGAAAAAGGTAAACTCTATATGCTCCAAACTCGGAATGGTAAGCGTTCCGCTCAAGCAGCCTTAAAAATTGCTTGTGACTTATTTGATGAAGGCTTAGTTACTAAACAAGAAGCTGTCTTATTAGTTGAACCTCAACACTTAGATGCTTTATTACATCCTAATTTGGATGCTAAAGCCTTAAAGACCAGTAAACCAATCGCACAAGCCTTACCTGCTTCTCCTGGTGGAGCTTGTGGCCAAATCGTTTTCAATGCCGCTGATGCTGCCACTTGGGCTGCAAACGGTAAGAAAGTTATCTTAATTAGAGTTGAAACCTCACCAGAAGATATTGAAGGTATGTATAAAGCTCAAGGTATCTTAACTGCTAGAGGTGGTATGACTTCCCACGCTGCTGTTGTCGCTCGTGGGATTGGTACTTGCTGTGTCGCTGGTTGCTCTTCTTTAATCGTTGATGAAAAGAAGAAAACCATTGAGTTAAATGGCAATAAATTTAAAGAAGGAGATTATATCTCCTTAGATGGCTCAACAGGCTGTATATATAAGGGTCAAATCCCAACTGTACAAGCCAAGATTTCCGGTAACTTCTCCCGTTTAATGAAATGGGCCGATGAATTCAGAGTCTTACATGTTAGAACAAATGCTGATACTCCAAAAGATGCAAAACAAGCAGTTGAATTTGGGGCTGAAGGTATTGGACTAACTAGAACTGAACATATGTTCTTTGAAGAATCGAGAATTAAAGCTGTTCGAGAAATGATTGTGGCTAAAACTACAGAACAAAGAAAGTTGGCTTTAGCTAAGTTACTTCCAATGCAAAGAGGAGACTTTGAGGGTATCTACGAAGAGATGAAAGGTTTACCTGTCACAATTCGTTACCTTGATCCACCACTTCATGAATTCTTACCAAAAGAAGAAAAAGATATCATTGCTATTGCTAAAGATTTGAATATGACTCCGAAAGAATTACATGATGTCGTTGATTCTTTACATGAATTCAACCCAATGATGGGACACCGGGGTTGCCGACTTGCTGTCACCTACCCTGAGATTGCTGAAATGCAAACTCAAGCCGTGATTGAAGCTGCCCTGGCTGAAAATAAGAAGCATCCAAAATGGCATATCGAACCTGAAATTATGATTCCATTAGTTGGTGATCTAAAAGAATTCCAGTTTGTTAAAGAGATTGTTGATCGGACTGCGCAAAAGATTATAAAAGAAAAGAAAGCTAAACTTAAATATCATGTCGGAACAATGATTGAAATTCCACGGGCTGCCTTACTTTCAGATGAAATCGCTCAAGATGCTGAATTCTTCAGCTTTGGCACTAACGATTTAACCCAAATGACCTTTGGC
>JAQUTO010000069.1 GCA_028694305.1 Bacilli bacterium | reverse complement strand
AATGGTTTACAAAGTGGGGACATCTTATTAAGAGGTCATTTCCATATTCCATTACTTTTAGAAGAGCAGGGTATTATTGTTGCTTGCCCAGGCTCAATCGGTGTTCCTAAGGGCGGTTCTAAGCCAGCTTATATCTTACTCGATGAACACAAATTAGAATGTTTTACCTTAGATGGTGAGCAGTTATATACTAAAGATTTATAATAACAAAAAACCAGTATTTATTTACTGGTTTTTATTTGTTTCTTTTGCTTCTTTTCGGCTTGTTCTTCTTTGGATAAAGTGAAGAGACCAAAGATAATTTCTTCTTGCTCTTTCTTCTTTTTCTTGCGTTTAGTTATGCCACCTAAGTTCTTTAAATTGAAGAGAATGGTTGCAATAATTAAACCGAGTAGTCCCACTAAAGATAACTTAATGCCGGTGCTAAGTCCTGGTGTGAAATAGTTAAGTTCATAACTGACTTCGCCACTTGGAGCGATGATGCCCATAAAACCAGAATCAACTTTATAAATCTTGGCTTCCTCACCATTAACTTTTAGACTCCAACCTTTATCATATGGAACACTTAAAACGAGCATTTGTTGGCTATCATAGTTGGTCGTGAAATGAATGGTGTTATTAGTAACTTTAATATCTGAGAAAGCTTTGGATTTAAGTTCATTCATTTGCGCTTGGTAAGTTGTGTAATATTCATAGTTAAGGCCAAACCCAAACTTTTCAATTAGGGTAGAAGTTGTATCATCAAGGACAGTTATTACAACCTTTGTGATTGGTTGATCAACATAATAACCCCGTCCAAATTTAAAGTCGCCGGATTTATCATAATAATTAACGCCATGAGAATCAGAAGTGACTAAAGTATCACCATTATAGAAAGCCACATTTAGGTTTGGACCATAGTTAAGTTTGGCAACAATATGGCATGGATTAGCGGTAGTTGCAGAACTACAAAGATTATCTTTACCATTAAGTTCAACAATGATTTGGTCGCCGACACTACCATCCCTATTATCGGTACCATAGTAAGTGGTGGTATCACCGACAGTTCTTTCTTCTGGTAAATACTCATCGGCGCTGATAAATGAGGAGACTGGCACTAAGGTATCAGTTCCTCTAATCTTTAAGTAATATTGAACATTATTACCAACATCGTAACTCTTTAAGATTTGGGTATAGGTTGAATTTGTAGAGTTAACATCACTCCCAAGTATAGATGTAATCTCTTCCATATCGTCATGTTGAATCATGGCATACTTAGTATAATAAGGTTCAATTTGATAGTAATCATAATATTGGGTGATGTCATTAATATCAATGATGTTATCGAAGGCATAACCAAGTTCCACATAATCATTATTGATATAGACATTATAGTATTCATATTCTTTGTATAAAGTGTAACCAAAAGGAATGTTATTATCATCTTTATTGAGGATGTAATACTTCACATTTAAGAAGGTATCAAGGTTACTCCGTTTTTCCTCAACTCCCATACTCCAGTTGTAGTAGGAGTAGGAGACATGGGACCAAGAATTAATGAAATCATTAAGTTCAAAGTTGTAGACTGAATGGAAGGTCGATAATCCATTGTAGCCTAAGGTTAAAGCGTAGTTATTATTAGAACGATTAGAATCAGTATCAAAGATTCGATAGAAGGTTGGGTCATCCGCTTTTAATTCATTGATGATTTGTTGTTGTTCCCGATAATGAGACCGACCACCATATAAGGTCCAATAGTTAGTGGTACCTTGACCAAAGCAAGTGATATTACCAGCCACGAGTAAATCAACTAAAACAAAGTAGAAAATAGTTTCAAAGCCATTTTTACCGTAGCACTTATTGCGTAAGAAGAAGTAACAAACAACAGCATAAGCAGCATAAACAAAGATTAAAATTCCTCTCCCATATTCAAAGGAGACTTTATTGACACTGAAGGCATAAATAGTAACTAAAGCCATCAAGCATAAGATAACAACTAAACTAATATCTAAGTCTTTCTTAGGAACAGCTTGATAGTTATCAATTAATGGTAAAGTAAAGAGTAAGATAGCGGCTACCATAAAGAGTTGCCACCTACCATATGACATGGCAAAAGCATTGAGTAAATAATAAGTGATTGGCACAAAAGGTAAAATAATTACAAAGATTAAACCAATGATTTTCCAAACATTCTTGGATCTAAAAGTCTTAAGGGCAGCAGGAACAACCATTAAGATGATTGGCATACTGCAATAGAAGTTAGAAATAGTATTATCAAAAGCCGCATTAGTAAAGACCATCGTATCCCAGTTATTGACACTTGGGAAGAGGAAGCCAACTAATGGATATAAAGCATTTTGACCAGCCGAGATGGCTTCACCACCGACATAGGTAGTATCAAAGACAAAGAGGTAGTTTAATAACCCCTTGAAGTTACCATTAGAGAAGAATTCAGAAACTGATTTTAAAGAACCTAATACATAACTACCATCAACTTTAGTTGGATTCACAAAGAAGTATTCCATAAGTTGGAGTAGTAAGGTACTACCTTCAACTCGGCCCATAGTAGAAATAATATTATAAGCCGGTATTAGAACAAAGCCGGTGAGGGCAATACCGATGGCAAAATAACTAACTCCCATTAAGATGACTTTTAGATTACTGCCTTTATTTTCTTTGAATAAAACAAAATATCTAAAGATAGCATATAAGAAAGAAGTGATGACAAAGGCAAAGAAGAAATAGTAGTTAACCATGCCGACTATTAGAAAAGCCAAGGCAATTAACCAACCTTGTTTCTTTTGTAAACAATGTTCAACGCCGATTAAAGTGAGTGGGAAGACAGCTAAAACATCACCAAAGTGGTTAAACCAGAGATAATACATACCCCAACCACATAAAGCATAAGCAATACCACCTAGTAGACAAACTTTTGGATCTAATTTCCAATATTTTCTCAATAAGATATAGAAGAATAAACCACCACAAGTGAGTTTAATCATATACATAAAGAAAATACCTTGGGCCATTAAGTTACGTGGAACTAAGAAGAGGACGATGGAGAAAGGACTAGTTAAATAATAGAAAGTATTAGCAGCATAATAGTTAACACCTAAAAAGCCTTCATAACTCCACATCTTAAACTCGCCAGTCTTAATTAGCGACCAGAAAGCATCATGACCTTCAACATAAAAATGAAGTTGTTGTAAGACATAATCGCCATTCATAGGTAACGATAAGCCATTTTTAATTGAATTAGGAGCAAAGCATAAGAAAACTATCACAAAGATAATACAAAAGACTTTGAGATATTCATGTCTATTAAAAAAGTGTTTTACTTTTTCTAACCTTGGGTGTTCTTTTTTCATCTTGTTTGACCTTAATGCTTTAATAATAACACAAATCTAATATCTTAGATATTAAATAAGCGAAAAAAGTCTAATTCATCTTTTTAATTATGTCCTGGTTTGCTATAATGAGGTTGTTATTTTCTAGGGAGAGTGGGCTTTATGTATCAACAGTATCAAAAAGGTTGGATTGAAATCATTGTCGGCTGTATGTTTGCTGGTAAAACTGAGGAATTAATTCGTAGAATTAAGGTCTTGCAATACGCCAAGCAAAACATTTTAGTTATTAAAGCTGCTATTGATAATCGTTATAGTAATGATGAGATTGCATCTCATTCTGGGTATCGCGTTAAATCAATTAATGCTTCTTGTGCTCGTGATATCTTAAAATATGTGAAAAAAGATACCGATGTTGTGGCTGTTGATGAAGCTCAATTCTTTGATAAAGATTTGATTTTAGTGTGTGAATCACTAGCTGATAATGGCATTCGTGTCATTCTCGCTGGACTAGACCGTGATTTTAGAGGTGAACCTTTTGGAGTTATTCCAGAATTACTGACTAGAGCTGAATTTGTCACTAAACTGAGCGCAGTTTGTGTCAAGTGTGGAGCACCAGCAACTAGAACACAAAGAATCATTAATGGGGAACCTGCTGATTATAATGATCCAATTATCTTAGTTGGAGCGGCTGACCATTATGAACCAAGATGTCGGCATTGTCATCAAGTCAAAAATAAACCTGAAATTAAACTAGGCGAATAAAATGGCGGCGTTTATTAAAAAATATGTGGGAGATAAAGACTTCTACCTTAGGGTCTTAAAGATTTCTTTGCCTCTTGTCATTCAACAATTATTACTGAATACTTTTAGTGTAATAGACTCAATCATGGTTGGGTCTATTTATCGTGGTGTAGCAGGAGTGGGCATTGGCTCACAAATATCAATGGTCGTGATGACCGTTGTTTTTGGCATTAACACTGGAATGGGTATTTATATCGCTCAATTCTTTGGCGCAAAACAAAAAGATAATCTCAAGCGAACATTTGCTTTAGGAACCAGTTTATCGACTTTCTTTTTAGTGCTTGTCTCGGCTTTAATTATCATCTTCCCAGGTTTCTTTGTTGGAATATTTAGTTCCGATCCTGAAGTTACAACCTTAGCCATTTCTTATATTAGAATTGCGGCTTTCTCGTATCTAATGAATGGCTTAACTTTTGGTTTTGCTGTTGCTTACCGTAACATTCAAAAAACTAAAACGCCTTTATATATCAGTTTCATCTCTTCAGGCTTAAATATCTTGCTCAATTATCTTCTTATTTATGGAATTGGACCTTTCCCAGAACTAGGCGTACAAGGCGCTGCTATTGCCACTGTTATTTCAGT
>JAQUTO010000068.1 GCA_028694305.1 Bacilli bacterium | reverse complement strand
CAAAATCAAAAGATTGTTGATATTAAGATTGATGCCTTACTCATTCCTTTACAAGGAATGCAAAAGACTTCAAGAGCAACTAGACCTGAAAGTATTGCTTTAATTAATGATGATACAGCCAAGAATTATGAATATGTTAAAGATGCCAGTGAAGAACATCTTGTTAATAGTAAAAAGACTTTAGGTGATAATCACTATGAAGAATCTTCCACCACTTCGGATACAACACGGGCTTGGGCTAACCAAATCACGCGCCTTGAATCCTACCTAGTTGGTAAAGATTATTCCACTTTTATGGCCAAGGTTTGTGTTACTTCCTCCTCCACTTCTTACTGTAGTAATGAAGCGACAGGAAAAAGTAATGTCCCGGCTGGATACTTAATGGATTTCTATGGTTACAGTGAGATTACAGGTATGTCATTAAAACTCTTTAATAGCGAATATGACTCCATCGGTTCAAGTTTAGTGGAACTCTTTAACTCCAACTTTGAAACATCAAGCATTACAAAAGATACTACTTTCTATAGTAAATATACTTACACTGCTGCTTTAGAGTCAGATACTATTACGGTGAAGTTTACTAACACTTTCTATGAAGGTGAAGAAAGTAGCGCTGAAGATGCCACTCCAGTTGTACTTGAAACAATTGAAGATAGTGTGGTCATTCCTCTAGCCATTACCAAAAATTCAATTTATTACACTAACACCTACTCTTACATTAAGTTTGGAGAAGGTAAACAAGTCTTAACTAACATTGAAAGAACAACCTATGATGCTGACTGGATTATATCCAGTTATCAAAAGTAAAAGAAAAGCCGGTTCATATTGAACCGACTTTTTATTATGCTCTTAATTTTGCATTAAACGTTTTTTCTAAAGCCTCAATAATTAAGGTATGAACAGCATTAACTTCGGCATCAGTCAAAGTCTTTTTAGCATCTTCATAACTGATGGTAATAGCCACTGATTTATAACCTGCATCCAAGTTACTACCTTGGTAGATATCGAAGACTTCAGCATTTTTAACTAACGACTTACCGCTCTTTTTAATGACGCGGAGTAAATCCCCAGTTTCAATCTCATCTTTAATAACGATGGCAATATCTCGAGTAATAGTTGGATAAATTGAAGGTGCACTAAACTTAATCTTAGAAGTTTTAGTATCAAGTAAATAAGCTAAATCAAGTTCTGCCACTACAGTTGGGCCAACTTCATACTTCTTCAACATATTTGGATGAACTTCCCCGATAACCCCGAAGATAATATTGCCACTCTTTAAGTAAGCACTCTTGCCTGGATGGAAATATGGGTTATCTGGTTCCACTTTCACTAAAGAATAACGCGTATCTTGAATTCCTAATAGGTTAAGAACTGAAATAACTAAGCCTTTGACTGTATAGAAATCACTAGTGTTAGTTACTGGCCATTTATTTGGCTTGAGATAACCAGATATAGCAATACCTAATTGTTCATATTCTTTGTCGTTGTAATACATCTTAGATGTTTCAAAGAAAGCCACATCTTTAATACTTCTAACATTATTGCCATTAATAGCTTGTAATAATGATGGGATTAAGCTTTGGCGTAAGACTTCATGATCAACCGTAATTGGACTTAATAACTTAATTGGTTTTGCCCCTTTATTTATACTTAATACGTTGAAATCTCCACTATATTTAGCATTCTCTAAAGAATAAGTTAAACTTTCATATAAGCCTTGTTCAACTAAGTGTTCCCGAACTAAAAGTCTTTGATGTTGTCTAGCATTATATCCACCAGTTGTGAAATCAGTAGGATAAGTCTCTTTTAAATTTTCAAAGCCTTTAATTCTAATCACTTCTTCAATTAAATCTTCACTAATCGTAATATCATTACGATAACTTGGAATAGAAACCAAGAAATTGTCACCTTGCATACTATAATCAAATCTTAAGCGAGTAAAGACTTCGGCTAAATCTTTCAAAGTGAAACTAGTACCTAACACGGCATTAGTCTTACTTAACGAGAGATTAACTTTGACATTTTTTGGTGTAAAATCACCAAAAGTGGTGGTTTTTTCAATGGTTTTAGCATCTGCTAATTCAATTAATAACTGACAAGCTAAATCCAAAGCATAGCAAGAACGCGTGTAATCAATCCCCCGAATAAAACGAGTTGCTGCTTCACTTAGTAGAAGTAAACGTCTAGCAGTAGTTCTAATTTGAATGTCATTAAATTCAGCTGATTCAATTACGATATCAGTCGTATTATCATCAATCTTAGTGGCATCAGAACCCATTATACCTGCCAAACAGCCATTCTGGTTCCCATTGGTCACTAAAATGTCATCTTCTAATAATTGGTACTCTTGTTCATCTAAAGCTTTGAATGGGCCTTTATAACCGCATTTAATCACAAAATCATGCGAAACCAACTTCTTGGCATCATACATATGGAGTGGTTGCCCGACTAGTAACATTACATAGTTACCAATATCGACCACATTATTAATGGAACGAACTCCATAACTCATTAAAGTGGCTTGTAACCAACGTGGAGATGGTTTGATCTTGCACCCATAAACAGCTTTTAGGGCTGCTCTTGGGCACTTACTTGTTTCACTTTTGATAGTATATGTTGCTTCCTTTTGGTTAGATAATGTGACTGGTTCTAAATCTTTCTTTAAAGGCCGATTTAAAGCAGCACTTGCTTCATAAACAAAGGAGATAAAGGACAAAACATCGCCCCGATTAGGAGTTGGTTTTAATTCAAATAAAGTATCATCTAAGCCTAAATAGGCTAATGGATCATTGTTTCCCACTGGAGCATCGTTAGTTAAGACTTCAATCCCCGCTTTTTGTTCTTCGGATAAGTATTTTTCTGAAACACCAAGTTCCAGTAAAGAACAAATCATGCCTTCACTAGGAACACCTCGAATAACCCCTTTTTGAATGACAATTCCTTTAGCTGGTAAATGGGCCCCAGGCAAAGAAACAATTACTTTTTGACCTTTAGCGACATTTGGCGCTCCACAAACAATGGTACTAATTCCGGTGCCAACATCAACTTTACAAACATGCAAATGGTCACTATCTGGATGCTTTTCACATTCCAAGACTTTACCAATTACTAAGTGGTCACCTTCCGCTAACTTCTCAACCCCTTCAATTTCCACACCTTTGACGGTAATAGTATCAACAATCTCTTTAATTGAAAGACCTTCAAGATCTAAGTACTCACCTAGAGTTTTTAAACTTATTTTCATACTCTCACCTATCTTTCTTTCTTAAATTGTTTCATGATATTAACATTGTTAGCGAATAAGTAACGCATATCTTCAATGCCATAGCGGAGCATTGCAACTCTTTCAACTCCGATACCAAAGGCATAACCGGTATAAACATTAGGATCAAAGCCTGCCCCTTTTAAGACATTCGGATGAACCATACCTGCACCTAAAAGTTCAATCCAGCCTGTTCCTTTACATAAGTTACAGCCTTTGCCTTCACATTGGAAGCAAGAAACATCAACTTCAACAGATGGTTCAGTGAATGGGAAGAAAGAAGAACGTAGTCTAATCTCCCGTTTCTCACCAAACATCTTTCTCGCAATTGTCAGTAAGATGCCCTTTAAATCAGCCATTGTAATACCTTTATCAACAACTAAAGCCTCAATTTGATGGAATTCGTGGCTATGTGTTGTATCTTCATCTCTCCGATAAACTTTCCCTGGACAAATAACCTTAATTGGTCCTTTTCCTTGTGCTGCTAACATCACATGGGCTTGGACAGGAGAAGTATGGGAACGCAATAAGGTTGTCTCATCAATATAGAAAGTATCTTGCATATCCCGAGCCGGATGACCCTTAGGAATATTCATCATTTCAAAGTTAAAATGGTCAGATTCGACTTCAGGCCCTTCTGCAATTGAAAAGCCTAAACCAATGCAAATCTCACAAATTTCATCGATAACTTGAGCCACAATACCTTTAGAACCAACTTCAAAACTTTGACCAGGTAAAGAAATATCAATCGTTTCTTTTTGTAAGGTCTCATTGAGTTTGGCTAATTCTAGTTGAGCTTTTTGAGCATTAATGGCATTATTTAACTCATTTTTCAAATCATTAACGCTTTTACCATAAACTGCTCTTTCTTCAGGTTTTAATTTTCCCATTTGAGCCATGGCTAAACTTAAGGCACTCTTTTTGCCTAAATAAGTTACCCTTAAGTTATTGAGTTCATTTAAATCATGACACTCATTAATAACTTTCTTGGCTTCTTCTAAATCAATAATCTTTTCCATTTTATCAATTCCCTTCTGAACTAAAAAAACGTTCCCATTTCAGGAACGAATTAACGCGGTACCATCCTAATTCATAACATAGTTATGCTCTTAATTACCTTAACGCGGTTGACGGCATGGGTTAGATGCTCTCCAAGGTGAATTCATTAATTATTACTATCTAGAATTCTCAATTCTTATTCTAGTCCCTGTCTAGTAACGTTATTAACTACTAATCCTCTTCATCAATTTACTAGTTCATTATAACTAATAATGAATAAAACCTCAATACTTTTTAAAAAGGGCGAACCCATAGGTTCGCTCTTCTAGTCTGGAACAAAAGCATAATAAGCTTCGGACATTCCCATAATATTGGAATACAACCAATAACCTCGATGGGCTACTTTTATTTTGGTGTCCGGTTCAAGGTTAGGAATCGGTTGAACCTCATACTTGTCATTAAACCACAAAGTACTTAAGGTAAAGGTTGGGTCAGAAGCATTACTGCTTTTATAAACCAACTCTTC
>JAQUTO010000067.1 GCA_028694305.1 Bacilli bacterium | reverse complement strand
TGCACTTCAAACCAGTTAGAAACTGCTTTAAAAGCACTAGAACGAGTTCTTCTATCATCGGAAACCATAAACTTCCGCATACTTGGTAAGTTATAGGTCTTCCCTTTATATTTAATCTTGGCTGAACTAATTAGTTTACTGTATTGACTTGACCATTTATTTTCTTCTTTTAAATCTTCAATAATGGCAGGAGAGAATGTCTTTAATTGAACTTCAATTTGTTTGAAAAGCAACTCCCCATATTTCCGCACTAAAGCATCTTTATATTTAGCAGTATTTAAAACCCGGTAGTAACTATCGATAATGGCTTGATATTCTGGCATCTTCATATCATTATCATCTTGTTCTTTAGCATAATACTTATCTAAAGTGTTGATGGTAAAACGGACATTACAGAGTTGGAACATCGTATCAACGTGACTCCGGTAATCATTAATCTCTTGAACTAAACGAATTTGTTCCTTGGCACTTTTGGCATTCTTAAATTCATCGACTAAAGCCCCAAGTTCACTCTTGACTTGACTAATATCGACTGGTTCATACTTAAATTCATTAAAATTCATAATATTCTCCTTTGTAAACTCTCTCTTCATTATAACAAAGTCATATCTAGAATAAAAGAAAAGATGCTTTAAAGCATCTTAAAATAAGTTCCCGATATCTTTGAAGTCATTCACAATGTGTTTGGCTTCTTTTTTTACTTCTTCTGGTGCATGACCCATTACCCAAGAATTTTCGAACTTCTTAAACATCGCCACATCACTAGAGTCATCCCCGATAACAGCGACTTCACCTTTCTTCAGTTCCATGGCTTTAACTAGTTTTTCTAAAGTCTCCCCTTTATTAAAACCCTTCATGGTGATTTCACAAGCTCTTCTTGTAGTAAATAGTTCTAGCTCACTTTTAAAAGCTGGCACTAGTTTTTCAATCACACCAGTAGTATTTAATAGACCCTCTTTAACATAGATTAAATTAATCTTTAAAACGCCCTTTTTATAAACCATTTCTCTTAAATCATTATTAACAAAGATTTTCGGTTCATTATAACGCATATTCACAAATTGATATAAACTAGTCGCTACCTTTTCTAAAGGACTAAGCCGAGGCCCATAAGCATAGATTTGGTCGCCTCTAACATTAACGATTCGATAAACTCTCCCACCAGCATCATCAATAAATTTATCAATTCTACGTAGTAGTTCAATTGGAAAAACACCTTCAGCGATAGGCTGACCATCTAAATAAGCCGCACCACCACCATAAGGGACATAATTACAAGGAACTTCAAGTTTATTAGCAATCTTTTGGCACATTTGTAAGCTTCTACCTGAGGCAATAACCACTTGGCCACCCTTGGCCACAAAGTCATGCAACACCAAACGATTCGGCTTAGAAACTAGCCGAACAACGCGTTTTGGCAGTAAAAGCGTGCCATCTAAATCTGTCGCTAATAATTTAATCATTTTTTGTACCTTTTCTATTTTAACATAGAAACAATAGTCTTAGTAGCAAAAAAAGTGTAAAATAGGTTTGTGAGGTGATTCACTATGTATTTTGGTGTAATTGATATTGGTTCAACCACCCTAAGAATGTCGCTCTACAAGCATGATAACAACATGTTATCGCAAATGTATAATAAGAAGGTTTTTACCCGGCTAAGTGATTATGTTAAAGACGGTTCATTAAGTATTGATGGTATGGATGCCATCATCCAAGGAATGAAACAATACTTAGAAGAGATTAGTAACGTTCCAAGTGTCAAGGTCTTCTGCTTTGCCACTGCTTTTATTCGGGAGCTCAATAACTTCCAAGCTATTATTTCTGAAATTTATAACCGTTTAATGATCCATGTTGAAGTCCTTTCAACTGCGGAAGAAGCTAAATACGCATTAAGTGGTTTCTTACATAATGAAAGAATTGATAAATCAAAAGGCTTACTTGTCGGAGTTGGAGGAACATCAACTTTACTTGTCTATTATGAAAATGGTACTTTAGTTAACTACGCTAGTTTAGCTTTAGGTAGTATTCGAGAACTAAAGCCACTTTTCCAAGGTATTGTTCCAACGAAAGAAGAAGCCATTAAGATGAAAAAATATATTAATGGTGCTCTAGAAAAACTAAATTGGATTCATTCTTGCAAGGTCAAGAATGTTTACGCTGTCTCTGGAAATGGTCGTGCTTTTGCGAGAATCCATAAAGATTTAAACCACGTTACGGGCGATACCAATGAATATGATATCCCAATGCAGGAAGTCAATGAAGTTGTTAAAGCCTTACTTTCCTTTAAAGATCAACATAAAGCTGTCTTATATTTAAATGAAGTTGTTCCTGGTCGCATCAATTCCTTTGTGCCAAGTGCGATTATTTTGGAAACTATCATGGAATATGTTAAAGCCGAGCAATTCAAGACCGCTAAATACGGACTAAGAGAAGGTTTCTTATTAAGTCATGATTTAACAAATAAGGAGTAAATGCATGAAGCAAGAGAGTGTTGAAAGCCGCAAACTCTTATATACTCACATTGAAAAGTATTTTGTCTTTACTTCCTTTTTAGATTATTTACTGAGTACGATTGAGGTGGACCAGAATTCAGATTATGAAAAATCAGTCTGGACTTGTTTTAATGCGTTCTGTCAATCATCTTTATCTTATATTATGTCGGTCTATGAAGACTTACGTTATGAAAACTATGATTTCTTACCTAAGTCCAACGCTAACCGACTCTTGCTTAGAAACTGTATTGAAGCCAACTTAATCTTAAATGTCTTAGAGAATAAACCAGAACTAGCCACTAATTACTATGCCACCTTGGCTTCTGATCAACAAAGAATTAATGAACTATATTCACCAAGTGCGGAAGCCGATGAAGAAAAAGAAAAGAAACATTTTATGAAACGTTTCTCTTGGTTACCTCGTTTTCAAGGCAAAAAAGCTAAATCTATGTCGGATTTACTTAACTATGTTGATTTTGAAAGTGAACAACAAAGAAATGAATATAAAATCGTTATCAAAAACTTTGATACCTTTATTCATCCAAGTTTTAACTTTGTCCAATCAGTCTCAGAAGAAAAAACTAGTGGTAGTATTATTGGTGTTATCGCTTTATTTACTGATAATGGTATCTTTTATGATACATCCTATAACTTATTACTCTTATTTAAAGCCATCTATGCTTCCACTTTTAAAAGTTCAGTCTTTGATATCTTAGAAGATATCATTTCTAATCCAGCTTATAATAGTTTCTATTTCCCAGTTGATAAAAAGGAACTGCTAACGATTAAATATGATAATGAATCGAAGATTTCAGTTTTAACTGGGGTTTATTCCACCTTTAATATTCAAAGACATTACCAACGCTTAACAGGACTTTCCCCTGATTATTTGGGTGGTATTCCTTATATCATTGGTTTAATTGCTAACTACATTTGTAAATATACCCTTGTTTCCTATAAAACTAGAAATATCATCTTCTTACTTAGAGATTTAACTCCACGTTATGATGATATGCTCCGCGCTGTCTATGAGCATAACCCAGTCTTATTTTATACTCAATCCCGTTATGTAGTTGAAGCCTTATCAATCTTGAATGTTTTACTTTTAGAAGATGATGAACGTTCTAAGATTTATGCCATCCACCAAAGAATTAAAAGCTTTGATGCTAGAATTTCAGCTGCTAAATTCATCAATGAAAATAGTGAATCAGTGGCATTACCATTAAGGACTGAAATTGATGATAAGGCCATCGATAATCAACACGAGAAAGATATACAAATAGTAACAGACTATTATCAAAATAAGTTTAATATTACAGTCGAAAGACGAAACATTGAACGGCTCAATGGTTGGGCTCTTTACTTAACTAAAACCAATAATGCTAATGTTCCTAATTCCCCTTACTTTGTTAAACTCTTATGTGACTGTTATTATCCGAATGACAATCAATCAATCTCAACCTTATTACTAGCTTTATTTGAAGAAAGTAATGCTTTCACTCATGTCACACCTTATGGCTTTGCTCATAACCACCAAAACTTTGATTTATCTTCACCTTTAATCTTCATCAATGATATCGCAGTCCGCTTAATCTTAAACTTAATCCGGATTTATGATCTAGAAAGAAAACTAAGTAAAGAACAAATCACAGAAATTGAAGTTGGTTTCTTTAAAGCCATGGAAGCCATCAAAAATAATTCAATTAAAAACAAGAAAAAATCCTCGAATTAACGAGGATTTTTTGTTATTAAATCTTTTCTAAAGCATGTTCATCTAATAAAAAGTCAATGACATTCATATGCTTATAACCATTACCTAGATTAGTCATTAAATATTGATCAGATGATAAGACAATTTTCTTATAGCCATCATCTAAACTTTTAAATGATCCTATCTCTTGCTTAATCTTCTCTTGATCAGGAAGTACATAGGCGCATTGAATATAATACTGCTCTCCCCCTAATCGAGCCACAAAATCGACTTCTTTATTATTATTGATACCTATATCAACTTGGTAACCCCTTCTGAGTAGTTCAATACAAACCACGTTCTCGAAGGCATGAGTAATTTCATCTTGGCTAAAACGTAATCTGGCATTTCTTAATCCCAAATCAACGCAATAAAACTTCTGTAAGGTGGCAAAGTATTGTTTGCCTTTAAGGTCATATCTTTTTAGTTTTTCAAAGAGAAAAGACTCAATGAAATAGTTCAAATAGTTCTTGATGCAATCATCTGTTACAGCTATCTTTTTGCTTTTTAAGGTATTCTCTAATTTGGTCGCACTTGTATATGAGCCAATATTGGAACACAAAACGTCATATAACTCATCTAAAACAGCATCATTCTTAATATGATACCGCTCAATGATATCAAGCCGATAAACAGTTTGGTATAAACCCTCTAGATATTTCACTTTTGCGGCA
>JAQUTO010000066.1 GCA_028694305.1 Bacilli bacterium | reverse complement strand
AAGTATTGCATTATTTTCTTCACTTTTTGGGGTAATTAAGACTTTATATTCTTTATCATGTTCAATGACTTTAACAGCACTAAATCTCTTGAATTCTTGATTTTTCATGAAGTGAGCAGCATTATCAGCAATGACATCTTCAATATCACTTGGATAAATCTTGATGTGATGATTATGCTCATACTTCTTATTCTTGATTAAGTCGATTAAGTCTTTAATACCAGTGCCTTTTTTAGCCGAAATAGAAACAATAGAGGCTCCTAACTTTTGGGAAAGGAGATCATTTTTGATACTAACCCCATATTCAGTTAAGATATCTTCCATATTTAAAGCAATAATGACATCAATATCTGTTTCTAAAAGTTGAGTGGTTAAATACAAGGATCTTTCTAGGGAAGTGGCATCAATAATATCAATGATTAAATCTGGTTTTTCTTCAAAGCAGAACTTTCTGGATACTTCCTCATCATCACTATATGGTGAAAGTGAATAAATGCCAGGGAGGTCAACTACTTTGATATCTGTTCCTTTAATGATACCTTCTTTTTTCTCAATGGTGACACCGGGCCAGTTACCAATCTTTTGGTTAGAGCCGGTCAAAGCATTGAAAAGAGTAGTCTTACCACTATTTTGGTTACCTACAAGAGCAATAATCATTTAGGCCACCACCTTTATATCAATACTGGCCATATCGGCCTTTCTTAAACAGAGTTCATAACCCCGTAAAGAAATATCAACGGGATCACCTAAAGGGGCAATCTTCTTGATTTCAATAATAACTCCTTTAGTAATACCCATATCGAGGAGTCTTCTTCTTAAAGCGGCGTTATCATTATGAAAATCTAAGACGAGGCATCTTTGACCTCTTCTTAAATCACTTAAGTGACCTTCATCACCAATACTAAGGTGTTTCTTCTTTTGCATAATAACCTCCACAAATTGTTAACCTAGGTTAACTTACACATCTATTTTATAGATAAAAGGGCGGGCAGTCAATAAGAAGTTAACTATCATTAACTTTCTTGCATAAAGAGAATAAAGAAGATAAAATAAACATATGGAAAAACAAACAAAGGCCATTGAAGATTATTTAGAGGCTGTTTTAATCATTAAAGAGAGAAAAGAAGCGGTAAAATCAGTTAAAATCGCTAATCTTTTACATGTTTCAAAACCAGCAGTGGCTAAAGCCATGAAAGAATTATTAGAACTTAATTATATTGAAAAGGTGGCTTATGGTGAGATTGAACTTACTCAAAGTGGTCTTAAAATTGCCAAAGAAACCTATAAAAAACATAAACTTATTCGAGAATTTTTAATGTCAATTGATGTGCCTGAAAATATCGCAGAGCATGATTGTTGCTTAATCGAACACGTTATTAGTGATGAAACACTAGTTAAGATTAAAGACTTTTTAAAACAGAAGAAATAGGGATAAAGAAGGCCATTTTGTGGTTAACTTTCTTTACTCCATTGTTATAATAAGCAAAAAAAGGTAAAAAACACTCATTTTTTGCTTGACTTATAAATAACTCATAGTATAATCTAGTTCGTATCCGTATTGTTCGGTGATGAACAATTATATTAAGGGGGTTTTAAATTGAAATTACATAAAATATCCAGAATTGATTTTTCTTTATTGAATATCAATTTTTGGTTAAGGCGGAGAATGGACAATGTTGTCTCTCCATATGGGGTAAGTGGGGCACAATCACGCATTTTACGTTACATTCGTGATCAGAAAAAACCAATTTACCAAAAAGATATTGAAAGGGCCTTTTGTCAAAGGCGTTCTTCCGTTTCGGAAATGGTCAAGGGCTTAGAAAAACAAGGTTTTTTAATTCGAGAAAGTGTCGAAGGGGATGCTCGACTTAAAAAAATGGTCTTGACTCCCAAAGCACTAGAACTAATTGATTCTGTTAAAAAAGTGATGGATGATAATGAGGCGTTACTACATTCTGCTTTAAGTGAAGCAGAATTTGAGACATTTGTTGATTGCTGCTATAAGATGCGGCTCAAGATTGAGGAGAGTGGATATTAATGCAACTGTTTTCTTTATTAAAACAAGGTTCAAGAAAGTGCCGTTGGACAACTTTCTTTGCAATTTTTCTTGTTAGCTGTGAAGCCTTATTTGAAATCTTTATTCCAAGAGTTATGGCTTTACTTGTCGATAACGGCATTGAAGTCGGTGATATGAGTGCTGTCTATAAATATGGTGCCATCTTAATTGGAATTACTTTAGTTTCCTTAACATGTGGCATTGTTTCGCATATGTGTGCGGCTAGAGCCAGCGCTATTTTTGCTAAGACTATCAGAGCTGATATGTATGAAAAGATTCAAAGCTATTCATTTAAGAATATTGATAAGTATTCAAGTGCCGGACTAGTTACTAGACTTACTACCGATGTCACTTATGTTCAAAATGCTTTTCAAATGTTAATGATTATGTGCTTTAGATCACCATGTATGTTTATCTTTGGTATCATCATGGCTTTTAGTATCAACTCAACCTTGGCCATTATCTTTGTTTGTGCCGTTCCTCTCATTGTCGGTGTTGGTGCTATCTTAATTAAGAAGGCTCTACCAAACTTTGTTAAAGTCTTCCACCAATATGACCATGTTAATATGGTAGTTCAAGAAAATGTTAATGGTATTCGGACTGTCAAGAGTTATGTGAGAGAAGATCAACAAACTAAAGCTTTCAAGAAAGAAGCTTCCGACTTATATAAATACTCAATTAGTGCTGAAAAGTACTTAGCAATGTCCAGTCCATTAATTCAATTTGCAACTTATGGTTGTATCATCGCTATCTCTTGGTTTGGTGCTAAGTATATCATCAACGGTATTGGTGGGATGACCACAGGTTTACTGATGAGTTTGATTTCTTATGTTACTCAAATCTTGATGGCTTTAATGATGCTTTCAATGGTCGTTGTTATGTTAGTTATGTCCAAAGAAAGTTCCAAGCGGGTTAGCGAAGTTTTAAATGAACAATCAGATATTACTAATCCAGCTAATCCAGTTGAAGTAGTTAATGATGGTTCTATTATCTTCAAAGATGTTTCTTTTGCTTATAATCCTGGTAAAGAAGTATTAGAAGATATTGATCTCAATATAAAACCGGGGGAGACCATTGGTATTCTCGGTGGAACAGGTAGTTCAAAATCAACCTTAATCCAACTCATACCACGGCTCTATGACCCAGATCATGGCGAGGTCTTAGTCGGTGGTCATAATGTTAAAGAATATGACCTAGAAAAACTGAGAGATCAAGTCGCTGTTGTCTTACAAAAGAATACCTTATTTAGTGGGACGATTAAAGATAACCTCAAGTGGGGTAATCCGAATGCAACTGATGAAGAAATTGTCACTGCTTGTAAGAAGGCTTGTGCCGATGAATTTATTCGCTCTTTCCCGGATGGTTATGACACCAGGATTGAACAAGGTGGCGTTAACGTTTCGGGAGGTCAAAAGCAAAGAATTTGTATTGCAAGAGCCTTATTAAAGAATCCGAAAATCATCATTCTGGATGACTC
This sequence comes from Bacilli bacterium, assembly GCA_028694305.1. Classification (GTDB taxonomy): domain Bacteria; phylum Bacillota_I; class Bacilli_A; order RFN20; family UBA1709; genus JAQUTO01. Next base: position 1,446 of record JAQUTO010000066.1, on the reverse strand, counting down.
GACCAGTGCAGTTGATATGAAGACCGATGCACTCATCCGAGACTCCTTTAAAAATGATTTACCAAATGTCACTAAACTCGTTGTCGGGCAAAGAATTAGTTCCATCCAAAATGCGGACCGGATCTTGGTGCTTGATAATGGTCATATCAATGGTTTTGATACTCATGAGAACTTATTGAAAAACAATAAGATTTATCAAGAAGTGTATCAAACACAAATGGAAGGAGTTGAGCAATAATGCCACGGGGATTTATACCAAAAGCTAAATTCGAAAAGGGTGAAGCGCGTAAGATTTTTGCTCGTTTCTTCAAGATGACTTTAGCTCATCACAAGTTCTTAGTTGTTTTAGCCTTACTTTGTATTGCCTTGTCAGCTTTATCCAGTGTTATGGGCAGTATGTTCTTAAAGTCGTTAATTAATGATTACATCACTCCTTTAAAAGGAGTTACTGATCCTGACTTTGCGCCTTTAATTCATGCTTTAGTTAGAATGGCTGCTATTTACTTAGTTGGTGTCTTTGCTATCGGTTGCCAAGCTTTAATCATGAATTATCTATCTAATAGTTCATTACTTACTATGAGAACAGCGTTGTTCTCCCATATGGAACAATTACCAATCAAATATTTCGATGCTCGGACGCATGGTGAAGTTATGTCGCACTATACTAATGATGTTGATACTTTGTATCAAATGGTGTCACAAGCTCTACCTTCAGTGGTCTCATCAGTTATTTCTATTACGATGATTTTGGTCTCGATGATTATCTTAAATCCATTGTTAACAGTCGTGGTTATTGTCATTTATGTGGCTATTACCTTTATTGTTAAAAAAATCTCTTCTTATGCTTCAAAGTATTATAAATTACAACACGCTGCTACTGCCAAACTCAATGGTTACATGGAAGAAATGATCACTGGTCAAAAGGTAGTTAAAGTCTTCTGTCATGAAAATGAATCAGTTGAGGGCTTTAAGACCTTAAATGATGATTTAGCGCACGTTTATGAAGAAGCCCAAAGAAGTGCCAGTATCTTAATGCCAATGATGAATAACTTAGGTCACTTCACTTATGCTATTATTGCTGTTTGTGGAGCGGCTCTAGCAGTTAGTGGAACCATGAATCTCGACTTAGGTACGATTGCAGCTTTCTTACTTTTAACTAGAAGTTTCTCACAACCAATTTCTCAAGTCTCCCAACAATTCGCCTATATTATTTCTGGTATTGCTGGTGCTAAGCGGGTCTTTGCTTTACTGGATGAACCAGTCGAACAAGACAATGGTAATGTGGAACTTGTTAATGCTAAGAAAGAGAATGATACTTTTGTTGAAACTAAAGAAAGAACCGGCATCTGGGCTTGGAAAGTTCCAAGTGAAAACGGAACTAGTTATGTTGAAGTCAAAGGCGATGTGCGTTTCAAAGATGTCGACTTTGGTTATGTTGAAGATAAG
>JAQUTO010000065.1 GCA_028694305.1 Bacilli bacterium | reverse complement strand
GAACCATTAATAACCGCGGTTGTGAGTAAAGTATAAGCTACTAAATCGCGGAAGAACCCAAAGATAGTATTGGAGAGATTTGGTAAGACTAAGACTACACTTTGAATCCGCGCATATTTCGCATACAAAGTAAACTGCTTATTCATAGCAGTATCTAATAAGTTGGCTAATCTATAGTTTCGGATGTCTTTACCCTTTAATTCATTCTTACTAGACTTATAGATATATCTTTCCTTATTGTAATGAGTGGTTAAATTAGCCTTAGCTTTGATAAAGGCTGGGACTGCATACTTCTCTATAATTAGGAAAACAATTATCATGCCTAAAAGAATCAATAAAACTTGGTAAGAAACAACGGTACTAGAAGCCACAAAGATTAATAATGATATTCCATCAATAAAAAACTTTGGTGTTGTTTTCATGATGAGTTCGACGCCTCTCCAGTTGGAGTATAAAGCCTCTTCAGCTTTCAGTCTTTCTTCTTTGGCATTACTTGCTTCATAAAACTTATAATCGCATTCAACACACTTTTCATAAATCTTTCTAAAGAAGCGTTTTAATCGCACAAAAGTATTGTCCCAGGTAATCATCTGCTCTAAATATGTCGAGATTGAGAGACAAGTGATATAACCAGCAAAGACTCCACTTAAAACTAATACAAAGGTAATGAAATCCCCTTGAGTTGAGATATAGTAAACGCAAATTGTTGGTAATAGTAAAAGTAACAATGGTGCAACAATCGATAGAATACAATAAACAACGACTTTTCCGATATATGATTTGGAATAATTCTTGGCTTCATTATAAACATACTTAATCGAAGCCACAATTGCTTTTAAATCTTTCATTGTTCGCCCCCCCTAATACCAGTAATTGTAAAGAAACAAAGCTGATAGTTCTACCACTTCTACTTTACAAGGTGGCAACTATCAGTTGCATAAAGATAATTATAACTAAAAAGAGGATAACAATAAACAAAAAAAGCCTTATTAGGGCTTTTAGTTCCAGAAATAGTTATTTAAGAACTCATTTATCTTATTAATTGGAATTGCACCGCCATAAAGATAACTTCCATCAGTATCGGTTGCTCCAGCATAGTTAATCCCAACTAATTCAAGATTTGTGTTATATAAAGCACCACCGCTAGAACCATGGTCTAATGGTGCACTATGTTTAATGACATCGAAAGTAACATTACTAGATGAAGTAGAATCATCTAAAGTTAAAGTAGAATACTCTAAGACCTTACCAAATGTAATGGCATTTAATTGTCCTTCTGGTTGACCTACCGCAATGATTTCTTCTTCAACACTAGGATCAGTTGTTGCTAAAGCAGCAATAGTTAAATCAACCACTCTACTCTTAGCAAAAGCCACAACAGCTAAATCATAATCACTTGATTCATAGATTAATGAACCATTATAAGTTGTGCCTTCATAGTCCTCAACCCGGTAAGTCGTCATATAACTTCCCGTACTAGCTTCAGTTACGTGGTTATTAGTTAAAGCATAATAATAGCGACTTGTTTCATAGAAGATAACGCCACTCCCTTGCGAGGAAGAAGAAGTTCTAAACCCACTGCTAGTTGTATAGATTGTCACATTAGATTTGATTTTCTCCGCCGTTATCTCATTAACCACAGTGGCATAATCCAAATAATACTTAGCATAAAGTGTTGTATCAATTGTGACCGCATCATTAAAGTCATATGGTGTAGTTAAACTTGAATCAGTAGCCCAATAATTAAAGACATAATTTGTCTTGGTTGGGTCGCTTGGCTCAGAGACACTACTTCCAGCATTAACGCTAGTAGTTGTTACACCACCATTATTATCATTAAAAGTAATGGTATAAGTAGAACTTGTTTGCTCATTATCAAAGTTATTGACGATTGTTGAGGTGGAACTAGAAGATACTACACTGCTGACTTCGCTAGTAACCGCACTGGTCGATGACGATGAGGTTGTTAAATAATCAAGAGCGCCACAACCAGTCAATAAAGAGGTTGCAAGCAACAAAGCACATAGTTTTTTTAATTTCATAAAATCACCAGCTTTCGAGATAAGTATAGAACCTGATTGTGTCATTATTTTGTTATGAATGTGAATTTTTGGTAAACTTTTTATTTATCGTTAACTTCTTTGCTTACTTCTTTTTGTTGATCAACGAAGGCTTGGGCCTTTTTAGCGTTGCCTTTATCCTCCGGATAAATGGTAGGTTGATTAACCACCACTTGTGGATAAGACATCTTAATATTGTTACGCTTAAACATTAAGATAAATTCCCGGTTTAAGTCCCGAGTTACTTGGAAACGATCAGTTTCTTTGCATTTAGCAATAAACTTTAAGACAATTTCATATTCTCCAATCTCAGAAACGCCTTTATAGAAAGGTCCTTCAATGATGCCTGGAATCTTCTTAGTGATGGCTGGTAACTCTTTTGCAATAGCAGCTTCAACTCTTTCAATTGATTCGCCATAATCAATTCCAATATCACAAATAGCAATCGAATTGTTCTTTGTCATATTAATAATAGTTCTAACATCGGAGTTAGAGATGACTTTAATATCTCCCCCAGCATCCACTAATTTAGTATTGCGAATTCCGATTTCAGACACTGTTCCTCTAAAACCATCAACCACAATAATATCACCAATTTGGAAAGTCTTTTCAAAGACAATAAATAAACCATTTAAAATATCAGAAATTAAACTTTGGGCACCAAGACCAACTACAATACCCAAAATTCCCGCACTGGCCAGTAATGTGGCAGTATCGACACCCCAAATTGAGAGAACTCTAAAGATGATAATAATACCAAAGATATACTTAACTCCACTATCAACTAAGTTCCCCACTGATTGTTTCTTGTTTTTGACCTTCTTGAAAATAGCGGCTAATATCATCCGAATAATCTTAGAAATAGCCATAAAGATAATAATGGTGAAGATTGACCGTAATAATTCAGGAAGAATATCCACAAAACTCTTCCAAATGGTATTAATATCGCCAATGGTTGAAGCCAATATGTTATCTTCGCCTAAAATATAAGTTGAGAATAAAACTAAAATGATGAATAAAATGGAACAAATAATCGCGGTCATCTTTAATGCAAAGAAAGCTTTGATTTTCTTGCGGGCTTTTTCATTGGTAGTTTGAATGTCTTTTTTAATATCTGCAGTTTTTTTCATTTTACTCACTCTCCTTAATTGTAATCTCACTTGTATAAATTGTTTTGGTGGTTATACCTTGCTTTAAGTCACTCGGTAATTTGGTTGTAACTATGACATCTAAAGTATAGATTCCAGGTGTTTCATTAACTTGAATAGTATGATCACTGATTTCTAACTCTTTTTTTGTATAAGCATAATCAGTTAAGTAACACTGATAATCAGAATAATACCCATCTAAATCCAAAATATCAAGTTTATAGGTATAATTTCCTAACTCCCTTAAGACAAATAAAGGTTCTATGGTGCTTTCTTCTCCATTTGCTTTAGTTTTAAACTGTTCAGTGAAGAAAGCTTTATCACCATAACCAACTGAACCCCGCACACTAATAGTATAAAAGGTTTCGGGTTCTAAAGAAGTAAAATACCCAATCAAATGGTTTGAATCACAGGAAATTACTTCTTGGTAGTAACTATTTGAAATCTGCAAAGTTAAGGCAACAGAATCTGGATTATAAATATCAATATCATAAGTAACTAAATCTGTTGCAACTTGTAACTTGGCTTGTTCAATGGTGGGTGAAGTCACAGTGTTAGAAAGTAATGACACTCCTAAAATGGTAGTGGCCACAACTCCACCAACTGTAGTTCCTACTTTGAGCTTACTACTCTTCTTTAAAGAGTCGTCAGTGTAATATTCAGGAATTGGTTGTTGAGTTGTAATACTACTTCCTTTTGGGTTTTGGAGTTCTTCTTCTATATTACTTCCCATTATTTGCTCTCTTTTCAAGAAGATTATAACAAACTTATTGTGATATATCTATAAAAAGGGTAAACAAAAACAGGCTTTTATAGTAAAATATAAATGAGGAAGAATTATGAAACAACCAAGCTTATTCACAAATGAAATAGAGCAACCTTTAGCAGCTCGTTTACGTCCCCAAACTTTAGATGAGTTTGTCGGACAATCACAATTAGTTGGTGAAGGTAAAGTTTTAAGAAGAATGATTGAGAATGACCGGGTCTGCTCAATGATTTTTTGGGGTCCACCGGGAGTAGGCAAAACTACCTTAGCTCGAATCATCGCTACTCAGACAAAAGCCAAGTTTATTGACTTTTCGGCTGTGACTAGTGGAATTAAAGAAATTAAAGGTGTCATGGAAGAAGCCGAAGCTAATCATGAATTAGGTGAAAAAACTATTCTTTTTATTGATGAAATACATCGTTTTAATAAAGCCCAACAAGATGCTTTCTTGCCTTATGTTGAAAAAGGCAGCATTATCTTAATCGGCGCGACAACTGAAAATCCTTCTTTTGAAGTCAATGGAGCTTTGCTCTCTCGCTGCAAGGTATTTGTGTTAAAGTCACTCCAAACAGCCGACCTAGTCACTTTATTAAAGCATGCTTTAACGAGTGAAAAAGGCTTTGGTAATCAAAAAATAGTTATTAGTGATGATAATCTTGAAGTAATTGCTAATTTTGCTAATGGTGATGCTAGGATGGCCCTCTCTACCCTAGAAATGGTTATTTTAAATGGGGAAGAGAAAGATGGAAGTATCATTGTAACCAATGAAACCATTGAACAATCAACCTCAGTCAAATCTTTATTATATGATAAAAAAGGGGAAGAACATTATAACCTAATCTCTGCCCTCCATAAATCTATGAGAAATTCTGACCCCGATGCAAGCATCTACTGGTTAGCCAGAATGCTGGAAGCCGGAGAAGATCCACTTTATATTGCTAGAAGAGTAATTCGCTTTGCTAGTGAAGATATTGGTCTTGCTGACCCGCATGCTTTAGAAATTGCAGTAGCTGCTTATAATGCTTGTCACTATATCGGTGTTCCA
>JAQUTO010000064.1 GCA_028694305.1 Bacilli bacterium | reverse complement strand
GCATGGGGCTTAATGTATTGATTTTTAACACCCAGCGACAAGGTAGTAAAGAACTAGTTACTATTTTAAGCGCGTCCTATACTTGCTTTACTTGTTCAACGATGTCTAAAGGTTTAAGCCTTTTAAAAAATAAACAAAATGAAATTGCACTTGTAATATGTGATCTAACTCATGATTTAGATAAAGGGCAAGAATTTGTTAATGCAATTCGTAATGATCTTTCTTTAGCCCCTTTACCTCTTTTGGTAGTAACTACAACTCAGGGGAATGAATATCTAGAAGGAATTAAACTCGGAGCCAATGGCTTCTTAGTTAAGCCATATGACAAACAAATTATTTCAAATATTGTTAAGGGTGCCATCGAATTTGGACTTCACCCACAACTAGCAGGCTCTTTACAAAGAGACTATTTAACTGGTTTACTCAATCGAGCCGGGTTCTTTATTGAAGCCAAAAAGTTGATTGATGCGCAGAAACCAGGTTATTACGTTTTATCTTGTTTTGACATTGATAGTTTTAAAGTTATCAATGACCAATATGGCACATCTACTGGTGATGCCGTCTTAAAAGAACTAGCTGATAAACTTCAAACTTATGTGACAAAGGTGGGTGGCATTGCGTGTCGCTATATGGCTGACCTTTTTTCAATGCTTTATCCAGCTAAAGAAATTGATACAAAAATTACCAAATTATATCAAAAGAGAGTTACTCAAAGTTTAATCATTGCCCATCCTGTTAATATCAAGATTGGTCATTATTTTGTGCAAGATAAGAGTATTCCAGTTGAGATTATGTGTGATAGAGCAACTTTGGCAGAAGAATCAATCAAGGGGCTTTATGGCGTTTACTTAGCTGATTACACAGATAAGATGAGAGATAAATTACTTCAAGAACAACGCGTTGTTAATGAAATGTCCATAGATCTAAAACGCGGAGAATTTACTGCTTGGTATCAAGCTCAATATGATGCGACGACAAACACTATAGTCGGAGCAGAAGCTTTAGCAAGATGGATTAAGAATGGCAAAGTGATTCCACCAATTGAATTCATTCCAATCTTTGAAAAGAATGGCTTCATCTATGAACTTGATAAATATATTTGGGAAGAAGTCTGCAAGAATATTCAAAAATGGACTAAACAAGGCCTAACGCCTATTCCTATTTCAGTGAATGTCTCAAGGTATGATATTTTGCAACCAGATTTCAAGAAAGTAATTCATGAATTACTTAAAAAGTATGAAGTTCCGAAGTCTTTATTTCGCTTAGAAGTTACTGAATCCGCCTTCGAGGATAAAGAAAGACGAGTAGTACACCTCGTTAACGACCTGATTGATGAGGGTTTTACTATTGAAATTGATGACTTTGGCAGTGGCTATTCATCCTTGAATGTTTTAAAGGATGTTCGTGCTTCCATTGTTAAACTTGATATGGGTTTCTTCGAAGATACTGAGAATACTAGACGGAGTGGTTCTATCATTGAATCTGTGATTAGAATGACTCACTGGTTAGGTATGCAAGTTATTGCTGAAGGTGTTGATAAGCAATTCCAAGCAGATTATTTGCTTTCAGTTGGTTGTTCAATTATTCAAGGCTACTTGTATGCTAAACCTATTCCAATGGCTGATTTTGAGAAATTGATTATAGGTTCTAAAGTTGCACCAAAATCGTTAGATTTTGACAAACTTGATAACTTCGATAGTAATGCTTTCTGGGATGCTGAGTCCCAAGAAACCTTAATCTTTAATAGTTATGTCGGTGGTGCTTGTATTTTCGAGTATCATGATAATCGAACTGAGCTTTTGCGTTACAATAGAAACTATGAAGCGATTTTTGACTATCCATTCTCTTTTACTTTCTTTAATAATGAATCACCAGAGCAATTTACTAGTCAAGCCAGTAATAAACTCTACTTTGAGACTTTGAATAAAGCAATCGAGAGCAAGAAAGAAGAAACTTGTGAACTTACACTGGTCAAAACAGTCAAGAACAAGAAATATTATTTATATTTAGAGTTGACAATACGCCTAATTGCTAAATCCGGAGATCGTTATATTTTCTATTGCATGATGGCCAATAAAACTAAAGAGAGATTGGCTCGTAAAAAAGAGCGAGAAGCCAATGAGAAGAAACTCAATATGGCGAAGCGTTTGAACTCTATTGTTGAAAATATTCATGGTGGAGTGGCCGCTTTTGAAGTTATGGGTAAAACCTTAAAATACGTTTTCACTAATCAACATTATTTTGATATTTTGGGTGTTGCAAAAAAAGACTACTTATCGAAATATAAAGGAGTATTTACAATGGTTCATCCTGATGATCAGCCATTGTTAGATGCGGCTTATAAACAAGTAATTGAAGGCAAGAACCCTCATCATCTTGATTTTAGAGTGGTTCGCCCTAGTGGGGAAATTCGTTGGCTGTCTTGTAATGTTGATAACTTTGTTTCCGATGATGATGAAAAAATGGTGTATATAGTTTTTTATAACGATATTACTGATATTACGCTCAGTAAACAAGAGTCGATGGAAATGGCTTCTAGAATGGAAGGTATTATCCAAAGTGTGAATGGTGGGTTATCCGCTGTTGCTGTTAATGACGAAGGTAAAATGAATTTATTATATGCTAATGATCAATACTACAGTACTTATGGTTATACCAAAGAGGAATATGAAGAAAGCAAAGTGGATTTGATTTCTTTAATTATGCCAGATGACGTCGCTACTGTAGTTAGTAAAGGTCGGGAGGTCCTCTTAAATGGAACTCCAACTTCTTTTGAGTATCGGGCATTAAAGAAAGATGGCAGTATTATCAACGTTAAATGTAGCACTTCCTTAAGCACTATGTGGGGGAATAACAAGAGAGTTCTAGTTTCAATCGTGAACGATATTTCACAAGAAAAAGATACTCAAGAACAATTAAATGTGATTACAAATGCTACCAATTATATCCAAAATCAACCGAACTTTGAAAAGAGTATTGATTACATTCTTTATAGTATGCTTGATTATTTCCAATGTGATCGAGCCTTTATTGTTGAGTTGGATTATTCTAAACAAGTCTTCTCCTGTAATTATGAAGTTCATAAAGAAGGAGTTAACGATGATCAAGAAGTAATTGGAACAGTTCGTTACACTGAGGTTTTTGATCTTCTAGAAATGCTTTCTAAAGATCGTTTTGTGATTATCCCAGATGTTTCTAAAATGACCACGAATCTTGAACTAAAAGAATTAATGTTGAAACAAAACGTTCATTCTTTGGTCTGGGGTCCAATTTGGCGTGAAGGTAAATTAATCGCGTTTATGGGCACCAATAATCCAAAACCATCCTTAGCTAAGAATGTAGAAAGAATGAAGGTTTTAGGGAACTCTGTTTCTGTCTTATTAACGCGACGTGATTTCTTGCAGAAGATTGCAACTGATGATGCTTCCTTAAAAGAATTGGATAACTTATTACGAGTTGTCCCGAGTGGCCTTATGAAGTACTCGGCTGAGAATGGAAATTTTGCTTATATCAACAATAACTTGGTGACCTCACTCGGTTATACTGAAGCTGAATTTAGACTTAAATTCCATAATAGTTTTAATGAAATGGTTTATAGCGCAGACCGAGAAAGAGTCATGCGCGATATTGAAGCCCAAGAAGGCCAAGGAAGTATCGGTAAATTTGACTTCAGAATTGAAGATAATGATGGCCGTTTACATTGTTTCCACGATGAGGGTGTTAAGGTCATTGATGATGAGGGTAAAGTTTGGTATTACGTTACCCTTGTTGATATCACAAAGCGGGTGGCTGCCCAAGAAGAAGCTCGTAAAAACTCAAGAGAATTTGAATTAGCAGCTTCTTTAAGTGGCAATATCATAGCTAAGTATGATATTAAACGTAAGATTTTAACTCTTGATGATAGAGTGGCAAAAAGGGAAGGAATTCCTGTTAGTATGAATAATATTCCAGATAGTCTCATCAAGGGTGGCTATATTAAGAAAGAACATGTAGAGCGTTATCGTCTATTCTTTGAACATATTCAGGCGGGTTATGACCAACAAACGGTCTCTTTCCAATATCGCTTCCCAGCTGGTTGGCGTTGGGTTGGTGGTAAGGCTGCATTAGTTAAAGATAATGACAAGAAACCAGTCTCAGCCATCATCTCGTTTAGAGATAATAACCAAGAAATATTATTAAGAGAAAAGGCGGAGCGCGATACTCTAACAGAATTGTATAACCGCGATGCTTTTGCAACTCGGATAAAAGAAAGAATTGAGAGCAAGACTCCACCAGAACTAGCGGCAATGTTTTTAATGGATTTAGATAATTTTAAGTCTATTAATGATACTTATGGTCATGCTTATGGCGATGTTGTTATTCAAAAGATTGGTAAAGGCTTAAAGACCCTCTTTGTTGATTAGGATGCTTTATATTGTCGGTTGGGTGGCGATGAATTCTTAATTTACTTACCACATCCAAAGGATATTCAGGAAATTGAAGAGTGTGCCAAGAAATTGGTAGCTGCAATTCCAGGTTTGGTTGGGCCAAAGATTAAGGTCTCACCAAGTATTGGGATTGCTTTATATCCACAAGACGGGGAAGACTTTACCAGTTTATATCATCATGTTGATAAAGCTTTATACAAAGTTAAAGACTCCGGCAAAAACAATTACGCCTTCTATAAATAGTTGTTTTGCTAGTCTTTTGTGAGTATAATTAGTTTGTTATAAAGCGAGGTCGTAAATATGAAAAGAGTTATGTTAAAAGATATTCAACTTGGCACTACTAACCATGTAGCTGGTTTTGTTGAATCTATTCGTAACAAGAAAGCCATGTGCTTTATTGTTTTAAGAGATATTTCGGGCAAGTTACAATTAACAATTGAAAAAGAAAAACACCCTGAAATGGAAGAAACTTTAGCTAAGATTACGCTTGATTCTGTTATTGAAGCTGAAGGGGTTATCGTTAAGAGTGATTATGTCAAACTGAATGGAATGGAAATGTATCCTGATACTGTAGTGATTGATAGTATCGCTGATCCTTCTCCAATCGTGGCACCTAAGGGTGAAGAAACTAATATCGATTTGCGGCTTGATTACCGTTGGATTGATCTTAGAACTGATAAGAATACTTTAATGTTTAAAGTTCAATCATATTTTGTGAATAAATGCCGGGAATTCCTACTCAAGAAAGATTTTATTGAGATTCATACTCCTAAATTAATTGGG
>JAQUTO010000063.1 GCA_028694305.1 Bacilli bacterium | reverse complement strand
AAGTCAAGATGCGCTACTTAAAACTGCGTGTTGCAGCTACGGCTTTTTTCCAGCCCTTGTAAATCTTCATAACATTCTCATCACTGCGACCCGGTGAGAACGTCTTAACGATAGTATGATTCTTCTTGATATCATTTAGCGAAGTATAGAAACCAACGGCTAGGCCTGCTAAATAGGCTGCTCCTAGCGCTGTAGTTTCAATCACTTCAGGTAAATTAATTTTCACATTTAAGATATCGGCTTGGAACTGCATTAAGAAATTATTAGCAGTTGCACCACCATCTACGCTTAAAGATGTTAGTTTAACATGCGATTCTTTTTGCATCACATCCATCACATCTTTGGATTGAAAAGCAATGGCTTCGACGGCCGCTCTAACCAAATGTTCTTTAGTAATACCTCGAGTCAGTCCAAAGATGGCACCTCTTGCTTCATTATCCCAATACGGTGAACCAAGTCCAGTTAAAGCTGGCACAAAGTAAACTCCATCGGTAGTAGCAACATCGGTGGCCATTTTAGTGGCTTCAGAAGATTTCTTCATCATTTTAAAGCCATCTCTTAAGAATTGAATAACACTGCCACCAATATAAACTGAACCTTCTAAAGCATAAGTTATTTTACCTTTATAACCTAAAGCAATGGTAGTTAATAAGCCATTCTTGGAATAAACTGGCTTAGTTCCCGTGTTTAGGAGCAAGAAACAACCTGTCCCATAGGTATTCTTGGCCTGCCCCTTTTCAAAGCAACATTGACCAAATAAAGCTGCTTGTTGGTCACCAGCATCTCCACTAATTGGAATAGCGTAGCCAGGAGCAAAATCAAGCGTAGCGTAACCATAGATTTCACTACACTCTTTCACGTTTGGTAAGATACAGCTCGGTATTTCAAATAGATCAAGTAATTCCTGATCCCATTTTAAGGTATTGATATTAAATAACATCGTTCTAGAGGCATTAGTATAATCTGTCACATGGGCCTTACCATTAGTTAATTTCCAGATTAACCAAGTATCAATGGTTCCAAATAAAAGCTCTCCCTTTTTAGCTTTAGCTTTGGCACCTTTGACATTCTCAAAAATCCACTTAATTTTAGTGGCCGAGAAATAAGGGTCAATTAATAAACCGGTTTTATGATGAATTAAGGTTTTATGCTTTTCATAACGCTTGGCAATTTTGGAAGATTGGCGCGATTGCCAAACAATGGCATGATAAATTGGCTCGCCTGTCTTTTTATCCCATAATACAGTGGTTTCTCTTTGATTAGTAATTCCAATTGCTGCAATTTGTTCTAGTTTAATGCCTTTTTTAATAGTGACACCAACAATGGTTTGTTGGACCGCTTTCCAAATCTCGTTTGCATCGTGTTCGACCCAACCGGGTTGTGGAAAATATTGGGTGAATTCTTTTTGACAAGTGGCAATATTATGGCCATTCTTATCAAACAAAATAGCGCGTGTACTTGTTGTCCCTTCATCAATTGCTAATAGATATTTTTCCATCATAAACACCTCTTTTTTATTATAACACAGCCTAAAAAAAACTTATACATTAAGTATAAGTTTAATTCTATAGATATTTATCGAAGAAGACTTTGAGTTTGGCATCATAGAAACCTTTAGAAACGGTATCTTTATAAGCCGAATATAACATCGTTTGACCAATATAAGGATTATCGGCAAAGTAGGAACCTGTGATGGTCATTTCATACTCTTTATTCGCATTCATGGTATAAGTTGCAATATCATTGAAATAGACGAACATTTCTTGCATAACTCCATCTTTATAATACTGTAAGGTAGGAACTTTCCCATTCTCATAACTCACAAACTGGAATTCAGTGGCAAAATCAATCCAATTATTCCAATTCACAATATCGGTTTCGTAGTTATCACTACCCTCCACTGGTTTAGAACTTGGTTTATTCTCTCTCCATTCATTAGTTTCAATGTAATAGAGTTGTTTAGCATTTTCGTTATCAACAATATAATTAGTTAAGAAGTTATTGTATAAATATGAACAATCTCCACATTTATCCCAACCATAATAAATAACAAACTCATCACCATTCGATATTTTAGTGCTAAGTTGTTCTCTAGAAACACTAACAATTGGGGCGACAATCGCATATTCTTCAATGTTCTTTTTAAGTCCAGCATAACTATCAAAGACTTCACTCTTACTATTTGGATCTTCTTTAAAGATGACTTCTCCATCTTTATAGATAACTAAAGTTGGAGTGTATTTATAATCAACCACAGAAGTGACTGTGCTTTGCACTAAATAAATGTCACTGCCTGTATCAGCCACATATTGATTGATAATCGGTTTAAAAGCCGTACAAGAGGTGCAGGAACGAGACCCTAGCATAATGATAAAACTATCTTTATTCTCAACTTTAGTAGCAAAATCAGTGCCAGTTATTTCAATCATACTGGTAGCTTCTTGGGTGGCAGGTAAAATAATCTTTTCAGCCCGAGTTAAACCCTTGGACCCACAACCAGTTATTCCCATTACTCCTAAAGCTAATGCTAACATAATCTTAATTCCTCTTTTCATTCTTCTTCCCCCTTACCTTTATGTTTAATAATATAACATTATTTCTCATTCTTTGCAACTGAACTTGGCTTATTTCTAAAGACAATAAAGCAAAGCCCCACTGTGATTAAAGCAACTATCGCCGTAATCAAGAAAGTGCGTTGATATAAACTAACGCCAGTTAAGTTACCACCAAAGACTTGGATAATAAAGTTATAAATCTTATCCCCAAAGAAGATACCAACCGCAAAGAAGGTTTGGAAAATTCCCATAGCGACTTCTCTTAAGTTGCGGTCAAAGTGAGATAAGGCAATTCCAATTAAGACATTGTAAGTTAAGCCATACCCAATCCCATTTAATGCATAGGAGATAAAGAGCAAAGTTGGATTAGTAATAAATGACCCAATTAAAGAGAAAATACCACTTAGTATAACTCCAATAATCAATGTCCATTTTACCCCAATTTTCTTGGTTAATAATGTCCCCATCAAAACTCCCGAGATTAATTGAGTTACTGAGAAGACAACTCCTAAATAAGCCACTCCCATTGGATCCATATTAATCAAGTTAGAAAAGTTAGTCATATTGGAACCACTGGTCGCAAATTTAATAAAGGAAATTAACACTCCCACCACACAAACAATCATAAAACTCTTGTTAGTTAGAGCAATTTTAAAGTTCTTGACACTGAAGTTTCTCTCTTCTGGCCGTTGTTCTTTGATGAAGAGTAAAACAATCAAACAAATAACAGCAGTAATCGCACTCACTGCCCATAAGAAGGTATAGTTACGCGGCGTATTCATAGTCGCATAATACTGGAATGGTGCGACAAGTAATTCAGCAATTAAAGGCGCAATTGAAAGAATAGAAACCGAAGCCATCGCCTGTTCCTTTTTAAAGGTATCAGCAAAGATAACATTGAACATGGCTAATAATGAAGCTCCAAGTCCAAAACATAATGAGGAGAATAATAAAGTTTGATAACAAGGATTAACAAACACCAAGATAGACGACACGATAGTTAGTCCTAGTGATAAAGCAATAAAGAATTTACGAGTTCTAAATAAGTCGGCTAAACCAAAGAATGAGATTCGAGCAAAGATGGAGACTAAGCCATAAGCTGAGGCCACAGTTGCGGCCATTGCTTCTCCTAGATTTAAGCCTCCAACTTCAGTCGATAAAGCCGCAAAAGCTTTCCGATAATCCCGGGCCACAATAATTGAAAACCAGAAACAAACTAGTAAAATAAAAATTAGTATTTGATAATTACTTAAATGATATTTCTTGGCTAAAACTATAGCCATAATAATTGCTAAGACTCCAATAATAATTGAAACTAAAACTTTGGTGTTGCTTAGCACCTGCAATATTGCTTCCATTTACTTACCTTCAATCTTTCTTGCGATACTCTCCGCCATCACTAAACCTGAAGCGAAGGCAAAATGTAAATTATAACCACCACAAATACCATTGACATCTAAAACTTCGCCGCCAAAATAAAGATTTGGAACAAGTTCTGATTCCAAGGTATTAGCGTTGACTTCATTAGTCTTAATTCCACCCGAGATTACTTGGGCATTAGAAGTGTCTTTCGGAGGAGTAACAATAAAGTCCCAACCCTTTAAGATTCTAACTAATTCAAGCACCTTATCATTATTGGGTGAAGATAGCATAATTTTACCGACTTCTTTAACCACACTTAAAGCCACCATCTTTTGCACAAAACCAGTTAAGATTTCAGCCAAGGATTCACTTGGTTGGTTGTTAATTTGAGTCTTAATCAGTGTAGCTAATTCGGCCTCACTATATTCTGGAAATAAATCCAAACTTACGCGAGCATTCTTTACATCTTGCTTTTGTAATTCTAAAGCAAAACGGGAAGTTAAATTGAATAAAGCAATGCCAGAAATGGCATGATCTTTAAAGATGAATTCACCGCTTTCTTCCATTACCTTTTTATCTTTGATAAAAATACTCCCCTTAGCTTTCACTCTAACCCCCACTAAACTTGGTAAACAAGGGTTCGTGGATGGGAGTGGTGCTAAAGCTGGAATAAGTTTAGTAAAATGATGGCCTAATTCTTCAAGCGAAGTGGCCAATTTATTTTGATGTTCATTATTAGAAGCAATACTTCCAATGGCACAAACAACATAGTCAAAACGCCTAATCCCTACTGCAAACTCAGGACCTTTTTTAATGAAATCAACATATTCATAAACCACAGGGATTTTCTGATTATTTAAAGCCAAACGTAAAACATCTAAAACACTATTACTGACTTCATTATAAGGATAGATTCTGCCCTCTTCATCCGCCCTAGTTAATAAACCTAATGTTTGAAAATAAGTGCAAAGATTTGAAGCACCATATTTGGCTAAAGTGGGCTCAACAAAAGTTGGATTATTATAAGCGGTTTTATTAACATTATTGTTGGAGATGTTACCTCTCCCATTCCCACTTAAACTAATCTTCTTACCTAAACGATTATTGCGCTCAAAAACAGTGACATCAACTTTATCACCTAATATTTCTTTAAGATGAATGGCGCAAAGTAACCCACTAGCACCACCACCGATAATTGCAACTCGTGGCATGAATATCACCCTCGGTCTAATTATAGACTTTTAGGTCTTTTTCTTCAATGCCAATAATAAACTCCTCAACATGTTGAAACTAACTAAAGAAAAAATGTGTATTTTCGGCTCTTTTATCGCACTATATTTAGACACCTGTCCACACTTCTTTGACACAAGTATAGTATTTGCCATTTTTATGA
>JAQUTO010000062.1 GCA_028694305.1 Bacilli bacterium | reverse complement strand
AGAAAGTATTCTTCTTATTCTTGAATAAAACAAACTTGGCTGGTTCTTTCCCCGTTGCAATATAATCCATACTTAGTAATGAAGTATAAAGAGCGATGAGTAAAGAAACCATAATAAAGGCTAAGACTGACCAAATCAAAACATTAAAGCGCCCTGCTACAAGAGATTGACTTGAAACAACCGCAGTTAAGACAGTATATTTTCCATAAATAGTTGATTCATAAGTTTTAGAAACGCAGAAATAACTCACGCCATTAATCACTTGAGTTCCGACATAATCATTTTCAAGAGCAGCATTAGTTAAACCATAATCAGCATAACTCTTACCAGAAAGATTGGCCTTACCATCATTAAAGTATTTAAAGGTACCGGTAGAAGTATCAACAGCAAAAGCAAAACCATCGGTTCCAACAGTATAAGTACCAAGCATCGAACCGACATCTTTTAAATTAGCAAGTTCATATTCTAGCATTTCTTCTTTAGCACCCATCAAAAGGAAGTAACCATAAGAAGTTGTTTTAGTCGCAAGTGGAGTTCCATAAACATAAGAGTTCATGATGTAGACTGGAGCATAGGAAGCAACATTGTCGTTAGTTGCTAAAACCTCAGTTCCCCGTCTAGTATCATTAAAGGTTGTTAATTCATCAATCATAGCTTGAGTGAAACCATTATCTTTTAACGAGACACCCAAGTAAGAAGTGGATGGAGCTAAAACTATTTGTCCGTCATTATTTACTAATAGCAATAACGATGCCCCAACCGATGATTGGATAGAAGCAAATTCATCGCAAGCATCTGCAATTGGCATAGAAAACATAGATGTAAACTTTCCATCCATGAACAAGTCAACCACTGAATTAGTCGTAGATTGATTGGTATCATGGAAACGATATGTTAACATCTCAACTTGAGAGGCATTGTCATCCAATGTCACAATGATTTGATTTAAGGTTCTTGTGCTATCCTCTTCTTGTTTCATTTGTGAAGCTCTCAATTGCATGAAATTCAAGAAACAAGTAATAACAACAATCCCTATAATTATTAATAATCCATTAGAAATCGACTTACTAATAAGTCTTTTTCTTGCTTTTTCTTTCATATGTTATCCCCCTACACTAGATATATACGGTTAATATTTTATCTTATTTATATAAGATATGTCAATTTTAGGGGATACAAAAAGGGGATATACCCATCCCCCTTGCCCTAGTAATTCAATTAAAGCAATTCTATACCTTCTTTTTTAGTTTGTTTTAACTCTTCAGTTGACCAAGAAGAAGCTTGAACTTCACCAATATGTTTCTTATTGAGTAGCACTAAACATAATCTTGATTGACCAATGCCACCACCAATAGATAAAGGTAGTTGATCATTCATCAAGACTTTATGGAAAGGTAAGTTTAATCTATCTAAGTTATTACTGAGTTTGAGTTGATTGACTAAACTTTCTTTATTTACTCTAATTCCCATTGAAGAGATTTCAATGGCTTCTTTAAGTAAAGGATAATAAACAAGTAAGTCACCATTTAGATTCCAATCATCGTAGTCTGGTGCTCTTAAATCATGGGGCTGACCATCTGATAATTTATGCCCAATTCCAATAATAAAGATAGTGCCATGTAATTTAGCAAAGGCTGTTTCTCTTGCTTTAGGTGACTTCTTTGGATACAGTTTTAATAAGTCTTCACTAGTAATAAAAGTAACCTTACCACTAAAGATTGGCTTAAGTTTTGGAAATGAGATTAAAGTCTTCTTTTGAGTCTTGAGAATGGCTTGATTAATTTTGCTAACAGTTTGTTTTAAATACTTAATTGTTCTTTCCTCGTTATTAATGTGTTTTTCCCAATCCCATTGATCAACATATAGTGAGTGAATATCATCTAAGGTTTCATCTTTTCTAATGGCGTTCATATCACAATATAAACCTTGATTAACTGGAATTTGATATTTATCTAAAGCATATCTTTTCCATTTAGCTAAAGAATGGACTATTTCTAGTTCTTCTTTAAAGTCTTTAGGAATGAAACTAACTGGGGTCTCTACCCCATTGAGATTATCATTTAAACCACTATTTTTATTCACAAACAAAGGAGAACTGACTCTAACTAAGTCTAGTTCTTGGGCTAAATATCTTTCAAAATTATCTTTGATAACTTTAATACCCTTTTCAGTCTCATTGAGATTTAATACACTTTGATACATAGATTGTCCTCACTTTAACAATAATGAGATTATAACATCTTCACTCATAAAGTAAAGAAAGTATCATTACCAAGCGCTAATTAAATTGAAGAGTGCCACATTTTTATAGATGGTCTCTTTACCAACCTTTTCTTTTTACTAAAAAACCTCAGTTTCTTCATTTGGAAGTATTTCAAAAATGTCTTTGATTGTCTTGTTTGAGATAGTTAATCGCAATACCTCTTCAGCAGTAGCAACATCAATTGGTTCTGTATAGAACTTACATACAGAAGGTCTCGAATCATTATAATAAGTGATTGAGTAGCGACAGTTATTGTATGTAAATTCAATCTCCCTATTATCTTTTTTTAAGCGGATTAATTCTTCTGATTTCATTCAAATAAAATCAGACTAAATATTAACAAAACAAAGCGCACCTAGTAGTAACTAGGTGCGTTTGTATTACCAACCTTCTTTAACAAAGGTGATAGATGTTGAGGATGAATCAGTAGTAGAGAAGACTAAGGAACTTGATGATGTCCCAACAAAAGCCTTTTCACTCTCCACTGATTGAGAAGTTAATTTGACTGTGGCTTTACCACCATTACTGCCTTTACTGCCCCATTGGTCAGTCTCTTCACAAATGAAGAAATAATCACTGGAACTGGCTGAATTAAAGGTATTGCCATCTAGAATAATCGAAGCTGTTATATTGGTAACAAAGAACATAGGAACTCCCTCTGTTGTGACTGTAAATGTTGATCCTGTGGCACTGAAGTAATCAGTTCCAGAAGAAGCATCACCCGAGAAACTTTGATAAATAAAGATTCCGGCTTTATCAATAACATGAGATGTGGAATCACTTTCACTGGTTCCTGTTCTATTGCCATTCCCGGTTGCTGAGAAAGTAGAATTATTAATACTTGCACTAGACCCACCTTCAACAACCACCATTTGAGCACCATTAGCAACACCAGTTGAGGTATTAACTGTAATGGTTCCAGTGGAATAGACGAGTGGAGATCCGGCACCATTAGTTTCTAGTTTCATATTAGAAGCAACAATGGTTCCGCCACCTCGATCGGTAGCAAGTGAAGCACAGGAAGCTCCATTAGTGGTAATTGAAGTATTATCAGCGGTAATATAACCGCCATATGTTGCGTGTAATCCTCTAGAACCAGCATTACCCGTAGTGACAATAGTAGAATTTGAGACAGTTACTTTGGCACTATTAGTAGAAACAATGGCATTAGAGCCATTACTTGAAGTAGTAATATCACAATATGAGATAGTGGCAGATGAGGCTGAGCCAGAAACTACAATTCCACTATTGATACCATAGAAGTTATATTCATCACTAACTTGACCAGTCGAGGCAGCTGAACCAGTCTTAGTTAAAGTAACATGATTTGAATCACTGCCAGTGATAACAAGTTTACCACCATTAATAACTAAGAAAATAACTTGATTAGATGACGATGATAAGGAAGAATATGTTCCTGAAGTAATATCAACTTCTACTCCATCAATTAAGTAGGCAGCATTAACACTAACCTTAGTACCACTAAATGATAAGGAGGCACTGCCACTAGTAATCGCATTACCACTTGTGTCTTTTAAAGTGAATGTTGTACTAGTTGATGAAGACGAAGATGAGGATGAAGATGAAGACGATGATGATGCAGAAGTTGAATTTGAACTTGAGGCACAAGATGATGAATCAACTGTAGAAGTATTCCCGCTACAAGCTGATAAAAATAATGACATTAAAAGAATTCCCGCAACCCCTTTGGTAGACTTTTTCATAAAAACGACCTTCTTTCTACCCTAATTCTAGATTTGATTTAGAAAAAATCAATCTTTATTAGCATTAATAGATACGAAGTCAGTCGTTGGTCTACTGGTGTTCACGCAAAGTACAGATAAGAGGTAAAAAGCCTATATTTGTATGTCATCCGAAAATAACGTGCCCAAAAAAAAGAAAATTTGGGCACGTTGTTAAAACATGCCCAATATTAATTCCGCCAAGCCCAATTAATTTACCACCATCTAATCACTCTTCTTCATAATAGTATGAGCAATCAATTCCTTTCATAAATATCTCCCGATTATCTATTTTGCTAGTAAGTGCTCCTTTAAGTAAATTGATAATCAGACTTGGGTTGGTTGGTGATTTTTGCATCGCCAATAAGTAATCATTCTTATCAATCCTTGACCAGTCAATACATTGAGATAGTCGCCTCTTTAATAATAAATCTAACCAAATCCTAGTTGCTCTACCATTGCCTTCCATAAAAGGATGGGCTACATTCATTTCTACATACTTATTGATAATAGAAATAAAATCAGAATCAGGCATTTTATCGATGTCTTTTAAAATAGTAGGTAGATATTGCCCATTAGCAAAAGTAAAGCCACCCTTGGAAATGGTTTTTGTTCTAATCTTCCCTGCAAAATCATATAATCCCCCAAATAAATAAGCGTGAATTTGTTGCAAACAAATGGTAGTACCAATAATATCTTCAGTAATTAAAGAATTATTAAAGAGTTCATATGCTCTTCTTTTACTTTGTTCATCGATTGGATCTAATGAACCCTTTAACCAAGTTTGGAACTCTACTCTATTCTTGGAAGGTATAAATAATGCTAATTCTTTTATCCCCTGCTCATTAATCGTATCAGATAGATACTTCTTACCGTCATTAGAATACAATTTATGTTGTACTGTCAGATTAGCCAATTCTTGATGCCTTGATTTGAGATTATTCCAGTATCTTCTTGGTTTTTGACTATTAATTAGTACCGCCACAACATCGGTGGCTGAAAACCACCACATAGAATTAGTCTCATCCCAGATGGCTCTGATCGGGTTATCAAGGAAATATCTAATTGATGTTTTACTTTTCATAATTGAATTATACCAAATAAAAGTTCAGTTGTCATCAAATTGAGGACAACTGAATTTAGATAGCATTCTCATAATGATTATTTTCAAAATTCGAAATTGATTTTTCCCCATATTTATCTTGAACTCTTGACAATTAATGGCGTATGATTTTTATCTTCTTTCCATTGTTGTAAATACACATCTGTTTTTCTTTTTAAATACATCGA
Source organism: Bacilli bacterium (assembly GCA_028694305.1). GTDB lineage: Bacteria > Bacillota_I > Bacilli_A > RFN20 > UBA1709 > JAQUTO01. Next base: position 27 of record JAQUTO010000062.1, on the reverse strand, counting down.
TATCACAAATAAATAGCGTGTTCAATA
>JAQUTO010000061.1 GCA_028694305.1 Bacilli bacterium | reverse complement strand
TCTATTAGATATTTACTCCAAAACTTGCAAAAATATCTAATAGGAATTATTTGATATGTTATTTAAACAAAAGAAAATCCCCATTTGGGGATTTAGTTTTTATTTATAAGCGTTCTTCTTCATAAAGGCTTCAATGTCTTCTGGCTTTTTAATGATTTGTTTTGATAAGTATTCACAGCCAGTCTTAGTAATTAATAAGTCATCTTCAATTCTAATCCCAATACCTTCTTCTTCTAGGTAAAGGCCTGGTTCATTAGAAATAACACAACCTTCACTTAACTTGGCTCCTAGTACACAAGCATCATGAGTATCAAGTCCTAAATGGTGAGAACAGCCATGCATATAATACTTACTTAGTTCAGAAGCATCTTTAATTAAACCTAATTTAATGCATTCCTTGGCTAAGAACTCTTTTACATATTCATTGAGTTCCATGGTTGTAATGCCAGGTTTGGCATGTTTAGCCACCACATCTTGGGCCTTTAAGACAATGTTATATATTTCTAGTTGGCGTTTAGTGAATTTACCATTTAATGGGAAAGTCCGAGTAATATCAGATTTATAGTAATCATATTCTGCTCCACAATCAAACATGACTAAGTTACCATTAACTAGAGGTCCATTATTCTCGCGGTAATGAACGGTACAAGCATTAATGCCACTTGCTGCGATAGTTTCAAAAGCAAAATCACTGGCTCCTTCTTGTTTTAAGACACAATCAAAGTAAGCTTCGAGATAATTCTCAGTCTTACCGATGGACTTTGGGGCTTGTTTCATTAATTCTTGAATGGCTTTATCAGTGATGTTAATGGCCTTCTTCATTTCAATAATCTCAGCTGGTGATTTGACCATCCTTAAACTGGCAATTAAAGGATAAGCATCACTAATCTTTAAAGCAGGATACTTCTCTTTAATCTTGCTCGCAAAACATTCGGCTGGAGTCCAAGCTTCATCAAACTTTTGTCTTTCTAAATCTAGATAGACTTGTTTAACGCCACCCCTCATAATAAACATTTGGAAATTAGCTTCAAATTCATCTAAAAATAAGACATTGGTGCAACCAGATAATTTACTAACTTGTAAAGCATCTAAATTAGCACCATTCCATTTAGCATAGACGGGATCGTAGCGATTAATAAAGATAAATTGATTAACTCTACCATGTAACTTAACTAATAAAGCAATATCGTTATTTTCAGCGATATTAGTTAGATAATAAAAATTCCGATTAGGAGTAAAAGGAAAATCTTCATCAGCTGACTTCCGGGCCATTTGACCAGCAAAGACAACTAGCATTGAATTATCTTCCATTAACTTTCCTAAATTCTTATTGTGTTCGATTATTTCTTTAGCATTTAACATAATTCCACCTCATTTTATGTAGCAATTATAGCACACCAGTAACTAAAACTCTAACTCATTACCCATATATTTAAAGACAAAGCGTTTTTCCATAGTTTTTAAGTCCACACCATAAACATGTTTAAAGGCTTCCCCTTGGTAATATCTAAGAAAACTAGGATAACCATAGTAATAGATTAAGTAATTAACAAAAGCTCCCGCTTCATTAATCACAAGAGGAACATCTTCCTCTCGATATTTTTTGAGCTTAATTAAACTAGTTATTTCTAAATACTCGCCATTAATTAAATATTTATTAATGGTCTCATAATAATCTTTCTCTTCTAGTAAATGACTTAAGTAATCCACAAATCCTAATAAGATAAAGAAGTTCACTTCTTTACCTAAAAGTGAGGTCACAACGAGCATTAAGTCATCATAATGTTCTAATTCACTAAGATATTCTAAAGGATAGACTAATTTCTTATGATCAAAATCAATTAAGTATTCTCCTTCTTCTACTAACTCATAATCAATCTTAAAATCACAAACTAAACCTAAGTAGTTCTCAACTACTTCTAACAGTTCTTCCTTCTCACTAGCTAATTCTATAATCTTATCTTCATAACTACTTGGATAAGAGAATTGATAGTGATTAGTTATGTAATTAGACATGAACCCGGTGCTTGTGTGGCGCTTTCTCGCCTGGTTTATCGATTCTGTAATAGACGACATCTTGCTTTTTATAATGATATGGAACTGACTTCCAATCAATATAATCGTATTTCATTCCTGACTTCTCCATCACATTCTTAGAAGCAGTGTTTTGCATAAAGAAACCAGCTGTTACAGTCTTAAAGCCATCTTCATATAAAAGTTGATTAATTAAAGGCTTAAAAGCTTCAGTGGCATAACCCTTACCCCAATAAGCGGAACCATAGGCATAACCCATTTCGATTTCAGTGTGGTCTTCACTTCTTTTTTGTTCAAAGATAAAACCAATACAAGTTCCATCACTTTTTAAAGTCACAGCATATAAATATTGGCCTTTGGCTAAGCGGTCTAAAAATGGTTGGATATTGACCTCGCTTAAGTCTTCTTTATATTCACCCATAAAAGTCTCTAAGACCCGGTGATCATGATAGATATTATTAAATAACGCTAGTCGATCTCCCGCAGTCATTTCACGAATGATTAATCTCTCAGTAATGATTGGTTTTAGCATACTCTCACCTCGCTACCATTATACCTTATTTTATTGTCTTTTTTTACTTTTTTTGCTACGATTATTACGGAGATGATATTATGCAAGAATTATTAAGTGCCTTGACGAAAAGAAGATCAATCCGTAAAACTGAATCTAACTTACCGCTCACTCAGGCTGATTTAGCCTTCATTAAAAAGACAATTAGTCAGCTTGAACCTTTATTTAAAGATATTAAGGTTGATTATAGAATCCTAAAAAGAGAAGAAACTGATTGTAACTTTGGAGAATATGTCTTAGCCATCTATAGTGAAAAGAAAGAAAACTATTTACTCAATGTCGGTTACATGTTTGAGCAACTTGATTTAATTCTTTGTGCTCATAATATTGGCGTCTGTTGGTATGGCTGGGGTGGCATTAAAGAAGAAGTCCTACCTAATGGCTTAGAATATGTGATTAAAATGACTTTAATGAAATGTGAAGAACAAGATTACATTCGTGCTACTCCTAATCGGGACACCTCATTTTGGGAAGGTGAACATCAAGAGTTGTTTGCAACTTGTAAACTCTCCCCTAGTGCCCATAATTCCCAACCTTGGAGAATTAAAGCCGATGCAGATACCATCAATGTCTCTCGTTATATCTCACTCATGTCGAGTGTCTCAAAACTACTCACTTACTTTAATAAAATAGATATGGGCATCTTCCTTTGTTGTTTAGAAATCTCAATGAAAGATAAATGGACAAGAACTATTTACCCTGAAACTAATAAAAAAGAACATCTAGTTACTATCGCTCAATATAAAAGGAGTTAAGTATGGAACAATTTAAATTCATCCGCCCAACCAAGGAATATGAACAAGAAGCACGAAGCTTTGTCTATGAAATGAAAGCAGCCAATTCTGAATTTGATGGCGATGCTGGATTACATAAACAAATCGACCATTATGATGTTTGGTTACTTTCCATTCAAAACTCTTTACACTCCTTACCTACTGAAGTAAGAGTTCCAGCAGAAACTCGCTTTTTAGTGCGTTTAAGTGATAATAAACTAGTCGGTATTTATAATATCCGCTTGGTCTTAAATGAGAACTTAAAGAATTATGGCCAACATATCGGCTACTGTGTCCGCCCTAGTGAAAGAAGAAAAGGCTATAACAAAATAGGGCTATATTGTGCCCTCAAGGTTTGTCTAGAACGAGGGATGAAAGAAGTCGGTCTAGATTGCGATAGTAAGAATCCAGGTAGTTATAAAACGATGGAAGCTTTAGGTGGAGAAAGAGTTAAAATCGCCCATAATATCCAAGGGATAGAAACTATGTACTATTATTCGATTAAACCAGTCCAAGCCATTATTAAATATCATGAGATTTATGAACCTCTTTTATTTAGAGAACCCGCTCCTTGTGGTGCCGTTTGTAATGAATGTGAGAAATACTTAGCCACCTGTCGCGGTTGTACAACCATTGAAGGTAAAGTTTTCTGGACTAAATATACCAATCAAGCTGTCTGCCCTTTCTATGATTGTGCTGTTAATAAGAATGGTTTAGAACATTGTGGGAAATGCGCTAAATTCCCATGTCATTACTTTAAGAGTGGGGATCCGAATAAGTCGAAAGAAGAAAATGACGCTTTGTTACAACTACAAATCAAAAACTTGAGTGCGGATAAGAAAAACTAGGCTTTGCTACATATTTTGATGCATAAAAGACCTTTTCCTACATATAAAACACTATATTTTATGCATCAAAAATGAATTGATGCATTTTTTGTACTGAACAATAATTCAAAAAATGAAAAAGTGTTCAGTAGTAGTGAACAATAATTCGCAAATTGAAAAAGTGTTCAGTAGTAGTGAACAATAATTCACAAAATTGAAAAGTGTTCAGTGATGCTTAATATGAAAGAGTAATAAAAAGGAAGAAATCGTTTGATGTCTTCCTTTTATTTCCATAATGATTTATAGATTTTAATGATATCTTCTTTATTTACTTCCCTCATTGAATTAGCAGGACTACCACTATCTAAGGCATCTTGAGCCATCTTATCTAAATTAGCCATAAATGAAGTTTCATTAACTCCATATTCTTTTAAGGTTGGAATCTCTAAGTCAATGCAAAGCTTAGTAACGGCATGTTTAAAGGCCATGGCAGCACTTTTATCATCTTCTTGATTAGTTGCTACTCCGATCGACTTCCCTAGCGTAGCAAAGCCAGGATGGTCACCATCTAATAAGAAGTCTAAACAAGTTGGTAATAACATTGCATTCGATAAGCCATGAGGGACATGATACAAAACTCCAATCGGACGGGACATACCATGAATTAAAGTAACTGAAGAATTAGTAAATGACATCCCCGCTTCTAAAGCTGCGATTGCCATTTCATTTCTAGCGGCAATATTCTGCCCATCTTTATATGCCACTAAAAGGTTTTGATAAATTCTTTTGACTGCACTTAAAGCTAAGGTTGAAGCAATTGGTTGTCTTTTTCTAGAAGTAAATGATTCCATTGCATGACAGAAGGCATCAATCCCAGTCGAAGAAGTTACATTCTTCGGTGTAGTAATAGAGAAGGTCGGATCAATTAAAACTAAATCAGGTAATAAAGTATCACCCTTTAATAACATCTTAATATTATCTTTGGTATTAGAAATAATCGTAAACTTAGTGGCTTCACTGCCCGTTCCGGCAGTAGTAGGAATAGCGACCATTGGTGGTAACTTCTTAGTAAACTCTCTACCGTAATAATCATCAATGTCTCCACCACTAACAATAACTGCTCCAATGGCCTTCATCGAATCAAGTGGACTTCCACCCCCAAAGCCAATCAAGAAATCACAGTGTTCAATCGTATATAAATTAACGCCGCTCATAATCATGATGTCAGTTGGTTCGCCTACTATCTCACCATCAATTACACTTTTTATATTTAAAGAAGCTAAATCCTCTTGTAATTTAGCTACTTCT
>JAQUTO010000060.1 GCA_028694305.1 Bacilli bacterium | reverse complement strand
TGCTTCTTTACTAACACCATTTGTGTGTATAAGAATAAAATCAAGATCAATTATAATCTTTTTTATGTAATATGAATCCTTTTTAGTATTATCCATATATCTTTAGACCATCTTTTAATACCTCATTCAGTAACTCCTTGTTACTAGCAACTTGATCGACAATGAGAACATCAACCTTTTTATGTAACTTTTCTCTTAATTCTTCTACTAATCCATAAAAATCTAGTCCAGTTACACTTGAATCTACAACCAAATCTACATCACTCTTACCAGTGGCTTTTCCTTTAGCATAAGAACCAAATAAATAACAATAACTAATCGGATATTCTTTCAATACTTTAGCACATTCTTCTTTGATTTTGATCAAAGTAAGAATGCCATGTTCTTCATCAACTTGGCCATATTTATTTAGAGCCTCCACGATATAGTTATAAGTGATAGAGCCTTCCCTACCCCCATCTTTTTCGTAATTAATAAAACTTCTTAGCGATATTCCCGCTAACTTTGAAGCTTCTTTTTGAGTTAATCCCTTGTCTTTACGCATTTCTCTTATATTCATTTATATCACCAAACTCATTATATAATACTTTGCATATTTTAACAAGACCAAATGTGCAAACTTTGCATATTCTAATAATCAAAATGTGCAAATAAAAAGTTTGATTGTTAAATCAAACCTAAAATATCTACATGGTGGAGCCGACGGGACTCGGACCCGCTACCTCTTCGTTGCGAACGAAACGCTCTACCAGGTGAGCTACGACCCCATGCACTACTATTCTACTCAAGAGTGAGAGGAAAAACAACCAGAAACGTTTTTACGTATTGCCTTATTTTACCTAGTAAAGTAAAATACAGTTGTTATCAAAAAAGAGAGGTCGAAAAACATGAAAACATTATTTACATCAGAGTCGGTCACATGCGGCCATCCAGATAAAGTCTGTGACCAAATTGCCGATCATATTCTCGATGCCTTATTAAGTCAAGATCCGAATTCTAGAGTGGCTTGTGAAGTGACTGCTATCACTGATAAAGTCCATATTTTTGGTGAAATCACTACTAAGGCCAAAGTCGATTATGAACAAGTTGCAAGAGATACCATTAAAGCCATTGGTTACACTGAACCAAAACGGGGCTTTGATTACAAGACTTGCCAAATTATTGTTGATCTACACACACAATCTCCTGATATTGCTTTAGGGGTAGATGGTTTAGATACTGGCGCAGGCGATCAAGGGATGATGTTTGGTTATGCTTGTATTGAAACACCCAACTATATGCCTTTACCAATTCATTTAGCTCATAAACTAACAAAGAGATTAGAAGAAGCTAGAGTAAATGGAACATTGCCTTATTTATTACCAGATGGTAAAGCTCAAGTCACCGTTGAATATGAGAATGACAAACCAATCAGTGTTACTACCGTGGTTGTTTCAGCTCAACATAAAGAAAATGTGGATATTGAGAAACTAAGAAAAGATATTATTAATGAAGTAGTCAAGAAAGCTATTCCAAGTAAATACTTAACCAAGAAAACAATTTATCACATCAATCCAACTGGCCGTTTTGTGATTGGTGGTCCAGCCGGAGATTCTGGTTTAACTGGGCGCAAGATTGTGGTGGATACTTATGGTGGAAGTGCTTGTGATGGTGGCGGTTCTACCGCTGGTAAAGATGCCACTAAAGTTGATCGTAGTGGGGCTTATCTAGCACGTTATATTGCCAAGAATATTGTTAAAGCTGGTTTCGCTAAAAAATGTGAAGTTCAACTAAGTTATGCCATCGGAGTTAGTGAACCAGTTTCGCTCTTTCTAGATTTCTATGGAACAGAAACAGTTGAGCCTAGAATTATTAAACGTTTGATCAAACGTGATATCGATATGCGGCCAAGAGCAATCATCAACAAATTCAAATTAGATACTCCTATCTACAGTCAGATTTCCTGTTATGGTCAATTCGGTCATAATGCTAAAGATTGTTTATGGGAGAAAACTGATTTAGCTAAAAAATGGCAAAAAGAAATGGAGAAATAAATCTCCATTTTTTTATTTACTATAATTTTGTTTTCTAGTGGCACCAGTTTTTTTATGAATAGAAACTGAACCATCTTGAGTCTTCTCTAAATGCTTGGCGTAATCAATGGCTTCTTTTTGAGTATCAAAGACTTTAATGGCTTTGCTACCTCCACCAATCTTAACTTGCCATTTACCAGCATGTGGTGTGACATGATAAGTTTTCTTACTTGATTCCTTTTTAGCTGGTGATGTCTTAGCAACCTTTTTAGGTTCTGCTTTCTTAGCAGGAGCTTTTTTAACATCTTTCTTCGGTGTTGCCTTTTTAGCTGGAGTCTTCTTAGCTGGAGCAGTCTTTTTTGCTGCCGTCTTTTTACTAGCAGTTTTTTTTAGGGGCTGCTTTCTTTTCTTCTTTCTTCTCTTTACGTTTAAATATTGACATATTATCCCCTCACTCTCTTTATCTATTATACAAAATATTAACTAAAAATAAAAGTTAGAGATTTTGGATGAGAATTAAGACACCGGCCACAATACCTGCCAAAGAAATAACACTGGTGATAATTCCGAGAGCTGGTGAACCTTTACAAGCGCCAATAATTCCAAAGACAAACATCACAATTCCAGTGATGATTAAATAGATAGCAGCAACTAAACAAATAATACCGACAATCACATATATGACTGAGCCTAAATCAACTTCATGATAAAGAAGTCCAACTGCTGCCCAAGCAAAGAAAACAGTTAAGACCGCTTCAATAATTGCCACTATTAAACGTGAGCGTGGCGAAAGTCGATTTACCTTAAACATAATATCAATCAAATTAAACTTGTTGGTTTTAGACATATAAATCACCCCATTACTTTTTTATTATAACATGCTATACTAAAATAGTGTTTTAAAAAAGGAAGTGTTTTTTATGGCAATGAATAAAGTTGATGAATACATTAAGACAAGCGATGGTCAAACCTTGGCCCTATATTTTAGAGGAAATCCTAAAAAACCAGCCGTGATTTATTTACATGGTGGACCAGGTGCAGCGATGGATGAAGCCGCTTTTGAATTCTTTGATTTAACTGAATGGTATGTCATTGGTTTTGACCAAAGAGGTTGTGGTAATTCTAAACCTTTTGGAACATTAGAAAATAATTTGGTCCCAAATAGTGTTGCCGATATCGAAATGATTCGCGAACATTTAGGTATTAATAAATGGTTAGTCTTTGGTGGCTCTTATGGTTCAACATTAGCGTTGGCCTACTCCATTGCCCATCCAAGTAGTGTCACAGAGTTAGTCATAAGAGGTATCTTTTTGGCAAGACCCCAAGATATAAATTGGAGTTTTGAAAAAGGTGGTGCTTCTTTATACCACCCAGATACATTTGAAAAGTATTATAACTTCTTACCAAAAGAAAAAAGAAAGCACATCTGCCAAAGCTTCTATGAAATCTTTAAATCTGATGATACTGAACTCAAAAGAAAGGCTTGTAAAGTTTGGGCTGATTGGGAATCTTCCTTAATCACCTTACGCCCTTTTAAGATTTCCACAACCATCAGTGATTATGATTTATCAAGCGCTTTACTAGAATGTCACTTCATGTGTCATAATATGGGCTTTGATGATGAAAACTATTTACTGAATAATGCTAATAAGATTGGAAATATTCCAACCTACATTGTCCATGGTCGATATGATCAAGATTGTTGCCCAGTGCAAGCTTGGGAATTAAAGAATAAACTTAGCAATGTTAAATACTTTAAGTTTACTGAAGCGACAGGTCACTTATCCCATGAACCGGCTAATCGTAAAGAGTTAAGAAAAATTATGAATATGATTATAAAAGAGCGCCATTAAGCGCTCTTTATTTTGTCATTATTTGGTGATAGATATTTAACATATCGGTCTCGGACATGATAACTGGAACAGGATATAACGGGTTTGCTTCATGACTGGCCCTTTTAACCATTGCTACTAAATCTTTTTCTTGGATACAGTCTAAGGTTTCAGGTATCTCAAGACTTCTTTCTAATTGCTTAATTTTATTGATTAAGTTTCTCGCTAATTCTAGATCATTGCAACCAGGAATTTCTAACTCGCGAGCAATCATGGCCATTCGTTTCGGTTCCTTATCTAAATAGAAATCTAAAACATGAGGTAAGACAACTGCAATTGCTAAACCATGCGGTGTATTATAAAACGCCCCCAATGGATGAGCTAAAGCATGAACATTACCAACATAAGCCCTAGTAAAAGCCACACCAGCATCATAGGCAGCTACTAACATATTAGTTCTCGCAACAATGTTATTAGGTTCTTCATAGGCAACTTCTAAATTAGCAAAAATTGCTTTAATGGCTTTTAAAGCATACTTTTCACTTATCTTAGTATTACTATGACCAATATATGCCTCAATTGCATGACATAAAGCATCAATACCTGTGGTCGATGTAACTGACTTTGGTAACTTAATGGTTAATAAAGGATCTAGAATTGCATAAGCTGGAATTAACTTAGGTGAATTCATCGTGTATTTTTCTTGTTTAGCGTGATTGGAAATAACTGCCGCCACCGTGGCTTCACTGCCCGTCCCTGCTGTAGTCGGAATAGCAAATAAAAGTGGAACTTGATGTCGCACTTTTAGTAAGCCCTTCATACTCTCAATACTTTTATTTGGGTTGGCGACTCTAGCGATAACGCCTTTAGCACAATCCATTGGTGAGCCACCACCAAAAGCAATAACGGCTTGGTGCTGCTCATTTTGATATTGTAAATACGCTTCTTCAATGTTATCAACTGTTGGGTTTGGAACAGTTTTAGAATAAACACTGTTTTTAATCCCCTCCTCATTGAGTTTCTGAACAAGAGGTTCAATCATACCTAAAGAGACTAAACCGGCGTCAGTGACAATTAAAACACTTTGGATGCCTAGGTTCTTGAGAATTAAAGGTAACCTTAAAACACTGCCCTCACCTTGAATGAGTTCAGGAAATCTAAAGTTCATAAAGCCCATCGCTATACGCATGCAACTTTGATAAAAGCGACACCAAGTTTTGTTCATTTAATCACCACCTAAAAAAAGTGCTCAAATGAGCACTAATCATCTACTCCCCAGAACTTAACAAACTTGCCTTCTTTATCAGTGAATGATCCACAAGCAATCATGATTAAGTCGACTAAGAAGCCAATTCCTAAACAGCCACAAGTTAATAACCAGACAACACCGGTTCCAACTTTACCAACATAGAAACGATGAACTCCAAATGTTCCTAAAAAGAAACATAAAAGAATTGCGACTAATCTTGACTTAGGACTATATTTTGTCGCATCAAGTTTTGAGGTTGAAACGCTCATCATTCCAAATCCACAAACTGGACAAACATCAGCACTATCTTCCATCTCGGCCCCGCATTTAATACAGTATTTCATAAATACCTCCTAATTATTTGGAGCAGGCGACGGGAATCGGACCCGCATAACCAGCTTGGGAAGCTGGTGTTCTACCACTGAACTACGCCTGCGTGTAAGAT
>JAQUTO010000059.1 GCA_028694305.1 Bacilli bacterium | reverse complement strand
GTGATGCTAGTCCCCTTCATAAGGGTGATGTCATCATTGTCACCTCAGTTCAAGGTAACAAATTTATCGTAAAACCAAGTAAATAAGGAGGAATTATATGGGATATATTATTGTCGGAGCCATTATTGTCGTTTTAATCATTATTTCTGCCATTTCTATTCGAATTGTTCGTCAATCCACTGCTTTAGTTATTGAAAGACTTGGTCAATTCAATCGAGTCGCTCATACCGGTGTCTCATTCGTTATTCCAATTATCGATCGAGTCGCCGCAACAGTCTCACTTAAGGAAAGAGTTGCTGATTTTAAACCACAACCTGTTATTACTAAAGATAACGTTACAATGCAAATTGATACTGTGGTCTATTTCCAAATCACTGACCCAAAACTCTTCACCTATGGTGTTGAAAAACCTTTAAATGCTATTGAGAATTTAACTGCTACTACCCTTCGTAATATCATTGGTGAACTTGAACTTGATGAAACTTTAACTTCTCGTGATACCATTAATACTAAGATGCGTTTAATTCTCGATGAAGCCACTGACCCATGGGGCATAAAAGTCAACCGGGTTGAAGTTAAAAACATTTTGCCACCTCATGATATTCAAGAAGCCATGGAGAAGCAAATGCGGGCTGAACGGGAAAGAAGAGAATCTATCTTAAGAGCTGAAGGTGAAAAGAAAGCCGCTATCTTAACCGCAGAGGGTGTTAAAGAATCAACCATTCTAAGAGCCCAAGCTGCCAAAGAAGCTGCTATCACTGAAGCTGAAGGTAAAGCTAGTGCTATAAAGACGATGTATGAAGCTCAAGCTGCAGCCATTAAATACATTAATGACTCCAAGCCAAGCAAAGAATACTTAGCCTTAGAAAGTTATAAGACTTTAGAAAAAGTGGCAAATGGGCAAGCCACTAAGATTATCGTTCCAAGTGATTTACAAAATGTGGCTGGAACTTTAACTGCCCTAGCTGAAACTGTCAAGAAATAAAAATTAAACCCACTCACACGAGTGGGTTTTTATAAAAGTCAATTAACTTATAATATGTCACATTTTTGGGAAATGTCTTATCGATACCTTTTTTAGCAATAAAACAAACTTTTGAAAATGATAGATCCAATCTCTTAAGGGATTCTACTTCTTCTACATAATCATTTTTGTTCAACAGACGCTCCAAGTATTTACATTCATAATTTGTATATTCATCTTTGATTCTAGTTACAATATCAAATTGACCATTTTGTTTTGTATACCGATTATTGTAAGCATAGGTACCAATCTCTTCAAACAAAGGATTGGTGCTTTTACGATTCAAACGAATTAGAAACTCTTTGCTAACATCTTCAAATTTACGGGGCAAGTAAACCTTTTCAAAACTTTCTTCAATTGTTTTAAAGAAGGCCTTAGAGGACATTACTGCCCTAGAATTGATATTTTTAAAGAGGAATGAATAGTAGAAATCTAAGAGATTATCTTTTAGATAATATAATGAATTCCTTTTATTGTTATTTAGATGGCTCTCTTTTTTAATCAAGGACATATCTACCAACTTGTTCATTAAGTAGGCGATGTTATTGCCTAACCCCTCACTTTTGAAGTGCTTCTCTAAGTCTGAGTAGTTATGGGTACCGTGAGCAATTAACTCAAATAAGTATTTTGCATCACTTTCTTTACTAATCTCAGTTTGAACAATAGTATTTAATTCTCTCTCTAAAATCGAATCGCTTTCAATAAATAAAGATAATAAATTCTCCTCGAAAGATTTCTTGTTATTGATTAGAGATAGAGTAAATCCCAATCCGCCAAAAACAGCATAATACTTAAACTTTTCTTCTATAGAAACCTGCTTATCTAAGAACAAGGAAGCATCATAATAATCAAAGGTTTCAATCTTGAGAATTAGACTCATCCTACCGAATAAAGGCGCCTCTTTTTCAATCATGCTTGTCATGATGTCTAAGTAAGAGCCCAAGAAGATTATCTTAAGTTGCAAGGAAGAAAAGGTTTCATCAATAAATCTCTGAAAATAAGAATCAATCCCGGCATCTTTCTTTCTTAAGAAAGGATATTCATCTAAGACTAAGATGGCTTTCTTACCTTTTATTTTAGTGGCTAAGTATTTTAAAATGTTATCTAAATTATCGAAATTAAGAAAAGGTTCATTAAAAAACTGGGCAAGATACTTACCAAATTCCATGATATTAATTTGAGCCGATACATCTCTAAACACATATTGTATAACTACAGTAGACTTTTCTTTTTTTAAAGCTTCATTAACTAAGTAGGTTTTACCAACCCGTCTTCTACCATAGATTAGTATTGCTTCAGATTTGGAACTTTCTAAACTATCTTGCAGTTTTTTTAGTTCTTGCTCTCTTCCAATAAACATTAATCTCACCTTCTTGCAAACTCATTGTATCACTCAAATCTATTTAAGTCAAATGAATTTGAGTAACTTTATAGAAACAAACAAAGGCCCCTATTATTGGGGCTTATTACTTATTCTGATAAGATTTCTTCAAATTGACGAATGAAGTTATCTCTTGAGACTGGAATCATTTCACCACGTTTAGTAAAAGTAATTCTTCCGGTCTCTTCACTAACTACGACAGTGACAGCATCGGTAACTTCGCTAATACCTAAGGCCGCTCTATGGCGTGAGCCATATTTACCAATTAATGGTTTTGTGGATGGAGTAAAATAAACACTCGCAGCACAAATCATGTTATCTCTAACAATGATGGCCCCATCATGTAAAGCTGTGCCTTCATAGAAGATAGTTTTAATTAAAGCACTATTCATTGGAGCGTTAATAACTTCACCACTTTGAATATAATGATCTAGATTATCTTTTCTTTCAAAAGTAATAATCGCACCGATTTTATTGGAGGATAAGAATAAGACAGCATCATTTAATTGTTGTAAAACAACTTGGTCAAGTGGACCAGTTTGTTTGGTTTTTCTTCTACGGTTCATCAGTTTGCGTCTAATTTCTTGTGAGTAAATGGAAGCAAAGCCAACGACAATCACAATTGAAACTAAATCGACCAAACTCTCAGTAGCAGTTAAGCCATAATAATTAGATAATGTTTTACCTACAAATAGGAAGATTAAGAATGTAGCTAACAAACCTTTATGAACTAGTTGATTGAAAAGAATGAATACTAAAATATAGATAACGAGTGTAATCCCGATATCAATCAACCAAGCTGTAGTAGGCATGGTAAATGCTAAAAACATAACTTCCTCCTAATGACGATGGGCTAGACGTGATGCTGCACTGGCAGCAATGGCGCCGACAATATCATCCATAAAAACATTGCAACGACTTTGATCACCGTTTAAAACACCGATAATCCCTGGCTTTATCTTATCAATATAGCCAAAATTTGTCAAAGCTATGGAACCATAAACATTACAAATTGATAAAGCGACAATTTCATCGACACCAAAAAGACCGGCATCTTCTTCAATAATTGCTTGTAAAGTTTTATTCTTCATTCTATTTTCACGGGCTGATGAATCTAATTCAGCACCCACCATAATCGCATTCATAACTTCTCTTTTAGAAAGAACACATTTAACTGAGTCAATCGCTTCTTTTAAAGTCAAATCAGGAATATATGGTTTTTGGAGATCATATGCTAATTTAGCAATGTCTTCAATTTCTACGCGTTCGCTTTTTAAAATATCAACAACTTGTTCGTAAGAAACATCCATGTTGATTCACCTCAACTTTCATATCATTTAAAATAAATGGTATAACTATTATAACCCAGTTAAAAATCAAAACAACAGTTTTTTATTTTAGACACTTGATTTTTGGCCTCAAACAATATAGAATTGTTCTTGCTAAGGACACTTAGCTCAGCTGGGAGAGCATCTGTTTGACGTACAGAAGGTCGGCGGTTCGATCCCGTCAGTGTCCACCATTTAAATCTTGGGTATCCAAGATTTTTTTTGTAGTGAAAAATTATGCTCAGTAGTCTATAATGTTAACTAGACTATTTAGGAGTTGAGTTATGAAAATTTTAGTATTAAGCGTTACCGCCGGTGAAGGTCATAATTCGATGGGCAAAGCCCTGATGGCCGCCGCTAAAGATAAACACCACGATGCAATCATGCATGATTACTTAAAAGATATCTGCCCGTTCCGGGGTTGGCTTTCACAACCTTTTTATTTTTTCACGCTTAGGCATTTCCCTAAGCTGGAACAAAGAGCTTATCAAGCCATTCAAAACCGGGATTATACAAAGTTACCAAAAAAGATGAGTGCAATTCATTATATGACTTCTTCTAAGAAAGCTAATCAAGCTGTTTTAGATGTCATTAAAGAATATCAACCAGATGTTGTTTATTGCACCCATATTTATTGTGGGATTGTAATGTCATATTTAAAAAAGAATGGTTACACCAAAGTTCCATCTTTCTTTATTGTTTCAGATTATAATGTCATCGCCTATACCGAATGGGCGAAATGTAATGATTATATTTTGTCACCAAGTGAAGAGGTTAATCAAACTCTCCTTAAAATTGGTTATAAACAAGAACAAATCTTACCTTTTGGTATTACTGTAAATCCAAAATTCGCCCAAATTCATGATCGCAAGAAACTGGCGCAAGTTTTAAATATTAAGCCTGATGTTTTCACCATCTTTA
Organism: Bacilli bacterium; assembly: GCA_028694305.1. GTDB lineage: Bacteria > Bacillota_I > Bacilli_A > RFN20 > UBA1709 > JAQUTO01. The sequence continues at coordinate 898 of JAQUTO010000059.1, read as the reverse complement.
TGAGTGGTGGCGGCACTGGTTTTGGAAATATTCTTGATTTTATCAAGAAAGTTGAAAAAAATGAGTTCAAAGTTCAAATCATTATTGTGAATGGCCATAACGAAGAAGGCTATGCAAGAATCCAAGAATATATAGAAAAGAATAATCTAAAAAATATCCTTAACTATGGCTTTGTCACTAACATCCATGAATTAATGGCAGTCAGTGATATCATGGTCGGTAAACTCGGTGGCGTTGGAGTAACTGAGGCTTTTAATATGGGCTTACCAATCCTCTGCCCTTCTCCTGCTCCATTCCAAGAACACGATAATGGTATCTATCTATCAAAGTTAGGTTGCATCATCAATACCAATACGAATGATGAATGCATCTTGGCTTTAAAAGAGATTCTGGAACATCCAGAAAAATTAGGAGCCATGAGACAAGCGGTGAGACAAGTTGCTCGCCCACACGCAACAACTGATTTATTGGCGTTTATGGAGAAAATAACTTATGGCTCAAAATAAAGAAGTCATCATTATTGGTGCTGGTCTAAGTGGACTAGTAGTAGCGCGAATTCTCGCTGATTCTGGCTACAAAGTCAATGTTTATGAAAGAAGAGATACCATCGGTGGTAATGTTTTTGATTACTTAGATAATGGTATTTTAGTGCAAAAATATGGTCCCCATATCTTCCATACAAATAATCAAGAAGTTGTCGACTTCTTATCGAAATATACTGACTGGAATAAATACACTCATAAGGTCTTAGGAATGATTAATAATCAAGAGGTTCCTATTCCCTTTAACTTGACCTCTTTAGAAAAACTCTTCCCTAATGATAAGAGTCTTTATATTGAAAGTGTTTTAGTTAATGAAATTGGTATGAATAAAAAGGTTCCAATTTTAGAATTACAAA
>JAQUTO010000058.1 GCA_028694305.1 Bacilli bacterium | reverse complement strand
TGGAATGATCAATGGTAATTCTTAAATCTGGTTCAGCTATCCCCGCATAAGCCTCACGCTCATAAGTAAGATATAAACTTGGTTTCAGATTTTGACTTTGAATTAAGTAATCAATCTCATGAAAGATTTGACTATCTTCCGTTGGTCGAATACCTTGTGTAATATAAGCTTTGGCTTCCTTGTAAGGTAGTTCAATTCTTCTTTTATAACCGACATGTTTATATTTTTTTTTGATTTCAAGGAAAACTGTATCATCTTCTTTTGGAATACCATAAGAACGTAGTCTCAATTTCTCTTTATAGGCAGGTTTCTCTAAAGAAGTCCGAATGGAAGAATAATCAGCAGTATCGAAATAAAGACTGCTCGTTGTATACTTGCCATATTCATCTTTCTCTACATAAGGCCTTATAGCACTAATAAAAGCCAAATATGTATTGCGATCAACTAAGTATTTCTTTTCAATTCTTTTAAATGTATACTTGGCCATACTCTTCACCTCTAGCGTAATTATAAATTGTCAATATGTTGTTAGGTTGTGTTGAATGTGAATTTTGTCTGAACAAAAAAGCAATGGTCTTAACCATTGCTCTATTTTCTTAACGCTTGTTTTATCGCTTGAGACACCCGATTTTTATCAATCTTCACAATCTGACGATCAAAAGTAACCAAGCCATTCGTCTCATCTTCCACATCACAGAGTTCAGTGTAGATGACACCAACTAAGCCTTTTTCTATGCCTGGTCCGACTTCCTTAGTATAGAAATCAATTAAGCCTTGTTCAAAGTCTTTTTGTTCATAATAGAAGCGATAACCATAAGTATTGTATTTATTATAACTATGCTCATCAATCTTGTAAGAAAATCCCCCACATTCTGAGACAAACAAAGGTCTTTCATGTTGGACTAATTCTAAAGGTTTAAAGTAAATATGCAAAGAATCTAATGGGTTAACTCCGACATCAAACCAACCAGAATCCACATCAATTAAACGGGTATTATCTAACTCTTTTAGTATTTCATAGTTCTCTTTAGAATTAAACTGACCCCAGCCTTCATTAAAGATGGTCCACATAATAATACATGGATAGAAATTAAGTCTTTTGACAGTTTCAATCATCGTCTTCACAAAGATGCCTTGTGAAACTGGATCATCATCCCGGTAATCATTAACTCGATGTCTAAAGATATAAGGAATAACTGTATCTTTGAAATAAGAATAAGGGGTGTTATTGACCATATCTTGAATCACGAGCATTCCTACCCGGTCACAAGTTTCATAGAAGAGTTCTAAAGGCAAAGAAACATGAACTCGTAAAGTATTAAAGCCACATTCTTTGGCTAGCATTATATCATCGTAATAAGCCTCATATGATTCTGGAGTTAATAAACCTTCGGCAAAGTAAGGTTGATAGAGTAAGCCATTAATAAAGATCTTCTGATCATTCAAATAGATTTGCTTCCCCTGAATTTTAATATCACGACAAGCAAAGTAAGTATGAACTTCATCACTTTTCGTCTTAATCATAACTTCATAAATATTCGGTTCATCTGGACTCCATAAATGCATCTCATTAAGCGTAAAAATATGATAATCTCCTTTAAACATTTGCCGGTATACTTCTTGGTTATGGTAAGAGACAACTATTAACTTATCTTCCGTACTACCCTCTAATGTCATTTCGACCTTTTGGGCTTTAGTATTAACTTTAAAGCGAACATTTTCAAGATGCTCTTGACCTAAAACTTCAATCCAAACTGGTTTATAAATACCGGAAACCTCAGTGTACCACATACCTTGAGATTGTTCGGATTGTTTCCCATAAGGATAACGATAATCTAAGCCATCTAAAACTTGAACAACTAAAGTATTACTTTCCTCTAAGTAGTCTTGAATTTCAACTGAGAAAGGTAAATACCCACCTTCATGTTCACAAATCTTATGCCCATTTAAATAAATGGTTGCTAAATTATCAACTCCATCAAAATGGAGTAAAACCATTTTATCTTGAGCCTTTAAATTGAAGTTAAACTGTAAGCGATAATATAAATAATCGCCCGCTTTAACTTTACGGTTAATCTTGGAGGCTTGTGATTCGACACAATATGGAACTTCAATCTTCTCACTGTATTCGCTCGGTAATTCAGCACTACGACTAATCGCAAAATCCCAAGTTGTATTGAGATTTAGATATTCATTTCTTTTTAATTGTCCTCTGGGATATTCATCTAAGTGTTTAGCATCATCATTATGGTGCTTACTTGTTAATTTTTGTCGGCGCGTAAAGATTTTCTTTAAGAGAACTATTACCAAGATATAAGTAATGACATTAACTGCCGCCGCTCCAATAAAGATTAAGGCACTTGGAATATAATCATCGCCAACCGTCCCACCAATCATGGCACTACTGCCTGAGATAGAACTTCCAATCCAAGGACCAATTAACATTGGCACAAGTACGGCCATAAAGATTCTAATTCCTTGATATAAACCGACATCTTTTTTCGGAGTAAACTGCCGAATTGAAGCATTACAAGCTGCACTAGTTGTTAACCAACCGGTCATCATTAACATACAACCGATAAAGACAAAAATGGTACTTTTGGACACATAAAGTAAGATTAAACCAACCATAAAGACGGATAATGTATAGAAGATTGTCTTCTTAAAGCCTTTTTTATCATAGAACCGACCAAAGAAAACTGTGCAAACTGCGGCCACAATAATGGCTGGAGCAAAAACTAAAACATAGTTATCCATCGCTAAAGTTTTAGTGAAGTAAATAATTAAGTAAGGCATATAAACTTGAACTGCGATAGAAAAGACAGAGAAGATTAGTAACATCATATATAAAGCTGGATTAGCTTTGATTACACTTGGTCTAAAACCATGGATGATATTTTTAAAGTAAGATTCTTGCCGAGGTTTAAGATTTGGGCTATCTTGTAAAACGCCTAAACCAACTAAACCACCGACTAAAACTATGGCACCAATCGCTAAGAATAAGAAATCCCAATTATTAGTGGATGTAACACTACCAAAAACACCAAACACTATTAAGACTGAAATCAGTGGCATTGCTGAGTTAACGCCTTCAATCTTACCCCGATTGGTTTCATCACTAATATCAGTTAAGTAAGCATTAAAACAGGCGTCGTTAGCACTGCTTCCAAAGAAAGTCATAATACAGTCGAGTAAAATGGTTAAAGAAATTCCTAATGAAATCGCATTAGCATAAGGGAACCAACTGGTCAATAAATCAACTTTGATTAAACAAAAAGCTGCAATGGAAATACCCCAAACGATATACCCACCACAAATAAAGAGTTTGCGTTTACCAACCTTATCTGACAAGGCTCCCATAATAAGTGTGGTTAACGTCGCTGCAATCGCACTTAAAGAAACCATTAAAGCAATATCTGATAAAGTTGCATTAAACATATTCGAAATAAAGGAATTAAGTAACATGTTTTCCATGGTCCACGCAATTTGACCGAGTAAGGAAAAGATGATGATACCTACCCAAACTTTTTTACCTAATTTATGTTTCATTTTGCCACTCCCTTTAAACTAGTTTAATTATAGCATAAAAAAAGAAAGTGGAATGGGGATGATTTTCCACTTCCACTTCTAGACATAAATTATGGAAACAAATAATACTTATAATCTCGACACTTACAAATGGACTTCAATTGACTTAGAAAGGAACTAAATCTATGAATCTTACCATCTGGCGAATTAATATAACTACCGAGATATAAGATAAGTATAAGGTTAATCGGTATCCCCTCGCTCGCAAATTAACTTTATCCTATCTTCAATTTTATGTTAACATGAATAATAGAATCTGTCAACACATTGACAATAGTGTCAAAAATCCAATAAATGTTTCCAATTTTGCATTATAATTATTGTAGATGTAAAACATTTCTCCTAGGAGGGATAAAAAATGGCAAAATATGTAATTTTTGGTGCCGCAGGACATTTAGGCACAACCTTAATTCAAGAATTATTGGCAAAACACGAAAGAGTTATTGCTTTTGTGATGCCCCAAGATGCGGAAGCCCCACAAATTCAAGGGGTTGAAAAGATCTTTGTTGGTGATATTACCAATCGAGATGCTTTAGAAGAGTTCTTTAAAGAATACTGTGATTCAGACACTATTGTCCTCAATTCAGTGGGAATTGTTACTATTGCTTCTCATTTTAACCAAGCAGTTTATGATGTTAATGTGACTGGAGTTAAAAATATTGTCGATTTCTGCTTGAAATACAATGTTAAAAAACTAGTCCATGTTAGCAGTGTCCATGCCATTAAAGAAAAGCCGGATCATGAACTTATCTCCGAACCATATCACTTTGATGAAAAAGATGTGGTCGGTTTATATGCCAAAACAAAAGCCGAAGCCACTCAATATGTGCTTGATGCCACTAAAAAAGGCCTCGATGCATCGGTGGTCTTCCCAAGTGGGATAGCCGGCCCAAATGATTATGGTCATGGCCATATCACTAAACTATTAATCGATTATTATAATCATCGCCTGACTTCCATTGTTAAAGGTGGTTATGACTTTGTCGATGTTCGTGATGTTGCTAATGGCATTATTAATTGTGCAACTATGGGTAAAAAAGGTGAAGGTTATATCCTTTCTAACCATTATTTCTCAGTTAAGGAAGTTATTGATATTTTCCATCAAGTTACTGGTCATAAACCAATTAAGAGTGTTTTACCACTTTGGTTTGCTAAAGGAACTGCAGGTTTAGCAGAATTATATTATAAGATCCTGCATCAGACCCCACTCTATACTGCCTATTCCCTTTATACTTTAGGCAGTAATTCCAACTTCTCAAATGAGAAAGCTAAAAAGGAGTTAGGTTATACTACCCGCTCCTTCAAAGAAACTGTAACTGATACACTCGCCTTCTTAAAGGCCAATAAAAGAATAAAGAGTTAGCGATTGCTAACTCTTTTTTTTAATGTTTTTGCGCTAATAAAGTTTTAATTAAGCCACCATCAACTCTTAAATCAGTCCCTGAGATAAAGGAAGCACCAGCTCCACAAAGGAAGACAATTGCTGCTGTAATATCAGCTGGATTACCATTGCGTTTCATTGGTGTAAGTGACTTCATATAAGCCATTTGTTCTGGATGTTCCTCACTGGCTTTAAGTGCCATTGGAGTTTCAATAATACCTGGTGAAATTGAAGTAATTCTTGCACCTTTTTCGCCGTATTTAGGAGCCCATTTCTCAGCCAGTAATTGGACACCACGTTTGGCAAAGTTATAAGCTAAGTTAGAGTCACCCCGATGGAATGATTTCATTCCTTCATAGAAATTAGGAGTATAAGGATTCTTTAATAATTCATCGTACGCTGAATTAGCTGGAATGGTATACGCCATCATTGACGCAATTAAGACCATTGCTGAGCCTTTTTGTAAGTATGGATAGAAACCTTCAATAATATTCTCAGTTCCAACTAAATCGACTTTTAAAACTAAATCAGGATTTGTCACTGTTCCTGAGACACCAGCTGTATGAATGATACCCGCAATTTGGCCTATTTTTGCGGCCTTTTCTGCGACTGCTTGGACATTCTCCTTGTTAGTAACATCACA